>SYLG01000108.1 GCA_005808665.1 Planctomycetia bacterium
CAACGGCGTGGTGCCATACCAGCCTGGGGCACCGCCCCAGGTACCTATTCCCAAATTCACAAAGGGCTGAAAGCCCGAGCTATCCCATTCCTCAGTCTCTCGCCAATCAGGATCAAACGCCTTGAAACAGAACCTGTAAAGAGGATTTGTAAAGAGGATTTGTAGTCCCGACTTTTGCAGCCTGATTTAACTTTTTCCCGGGAAAAACATGGTTTTCATGGTCTCAACTGCGTAACTTGGGTTACCCCAACGGTTACACACCCTGAAAACCAGGGTTCCCTGCAAAAAAATGGGTTTTCACCAAACGAAAAAAGGGCGGTGGCTTGAGGGGCCACGCCCTTTTCTGGATATCTTAACTTCCCCGGCAATTTAGATGAATTTGGTGGTTCCGGGAATGGGGACCTTCCACTCGGGTACTTTCATGTCGGAAGTGAGGTTTGCCACATCCATAAGTTGCTCTTTGGAATTGATAGCCTGATCCCAGGTGACCCTGGCTCCGGTATGTGCGGACATCCGGACCATGATGGCAGTGAGTGTGGATTCCGCGACATTTTGGAGTTCATTGATTGGCTTTCCGGCCCGGATCGACTCGATCAGGTCGGTGTGTTCCTGGACATAAGGGTCTGTGGAGGCCCTGGATTGCTGCCTATTCAGGACCTGTTTTCCGTTGATGGTGTAGTTGTTGACCTGGCATTTGCCTTTGCTCCCCTGCATGTGCTCGGAAACAGAACTCCAACAGTTGGAGATCTGGCGGGCCTGGCTGATACAGTGACGGTTGCCGCTGTATTCAATGTCCGCAGAGAAGAAGTCATAGACATTGCCAAAGGCGGGGTTGTTCCGGCTTCGGAAACCCATGGCAACCACGGCGGCGGGATGTTCCCTGAAGCACCAGTTCAACACATCCAGGTTGTGAACATGCTGTTCCACAACATTGTCCCCGCAAATCCAGGTATAGTTGTACCAGTTCCACATTTGGTACTCGAGGTCGGTCATGCCCTCGCGACGGGGACGGGACCAAAGCAGACCCTGATTCCAATACACCTGACCGGTAATGAGATCGCCGATCTCACCATCGTGGAGGCGTTTGATGGTTTCCAGGTAGCCGGTCTGATGGCGGCGTTGGGTTCCGGCGGCAACACCAAGGTTTTTTGCCTTGGCCTTTTGGAAGGACTCCATGACGGAACGAATCCCGGGGCCGTCTACTCCAACCGGTTTTTCGGTGAATATGTTAACCCCTTTTTCCACGGCGGCCTTGATGTGGACGGGACGAAAGCCCGGTGGGGTGGCAAGGATGACATAGTTGATCCCGGAATCGAGAACCTTTTGAAAGGCATCAATGCCTGAGAAAATGCGGTCGCCAAGCTCAATTTTGTTGTTCATTTCACCGAGTTTGGCGGCATCGTCTTTTGCTTTGTTTGCAAGGCGTTGCCCCGCCCCCTTGGCTTGAAATTCAAGGGCATCACCCACCGCATGAATGGTGACATTGCGTGCGGAACTGAGTACATTCTCCACGGCACCTGAACCGCGACCACCGCAACCGATCAACCCAACCTTGATGGTATCGGAACCTTGGGCAAAAGCCCCTACAGGGGCGGAAATCGCCGTGGTAACTGCCATGGCGGCACCCGCCTTGAGAATATCGCGACGGGTGGAATTCCTGGAACTCATGTCGAAACCTCCGGAAGTGGACCGGCCACGAAACCAGACACCATGCCTGAAATCGGAAACCGGTCAAATGGGTCCCGTGGGAATTCCCAGGGGATGTTCCAGCCTACTTCTCCAACGATCCTCCCTTGAGACTTTGGGCCAAGGAAGGCTGGTCCAGATCACTGGAGAAAAAGGTGGATCGGTCGCGGATGATAGCCTGCGGGGGCAGTAGGGCCGAAGCATTAGCTACCGCCTGGTTTTTCCTGAATGCAGTGCCAATGGCGAGGATTTCGATCATTCCTCCCATCATTTCATGCATGAAAAGTTTGAGGTCAAGGACCCCGGCGGCTCCGATTTCATCCGCTTCCTTGCGGATACGGTTGACACAGTTTTCACGGGCCTGGTAAATGAGTTTGGTCATTGAATCCACTTCGCCCCGGGCAAAGGAGCTGAAGAAGGTTTTGATCCCTCCCCCAATGCCAAGGGCAAAAACACTGGAGGCCATGAGCAGGCGCAAAGGTTGATAGCCCAAGTCCGTGAGGTTCCAAAGCTCTTCCCCGGTCAGTTCCGAGGTATAGGGTCTTTCCGGATTTCCCAGATGGGGATTGTGGCTTGCTGTCCCTACAAGGACCATTTCTTTTACCCCGGGACCAAAGGGGAGGATGGATGTTTTAATGTCCACGACACAATTTGCACCTGCTTTTTTGGCCTCTTCCTCGAGCCGTTCAAGGGCTTGGTGCCTTGTATTATTGACCATTCCGGAGATGGAATCGACTTCGCCGCCGGACATGGTTTTTAGGGCGGCCCAAATGCCACCACCAATCCCCAGGGCATACGCAATGTTACCCATCACAAAATGCAAAGGTTGGTAGCCCGCATCCATCTGACAATAGAGGTCCTGGCCGGTACAGGCTGAGCTGAAAAATCGGTCGGTTGGGATTGAACCGCTTCTTTTTATGGCAGAACCCACGGCCAGAAACTCGATCAGGGAGTTAATCCGTTTGATCTCGGTGACGACCCCGGTCAGGCCATCGGCACCCTGTTCACGGGCTTCCGTTTCCATTCGCAGGAGGGCGGCATGGCGTCCTTCGGTAATGAGCTGGGTGATTTCAGTCAGCTCACCCCCGGCCATGGTTTTCAGGCCGGTGGTTAATCCCCGGACCAACCCTTGGGAATAAACACTATTGCCAACCACCACCCCGCCAGGCGCAATCTCCTTTTTGGCAAGGCACCAGATTTCGTTTCCCGAGAGGCCGGTGATCAACATGCTTTGCGTGTTCCCCAACCGTTATCAACACCTGCAGGAGGATTTAGTTGCCGCTTTGCCGGGTCACTTTGGATTTCAGGTCCACCAGTTCCGGGATTTCCGTAACAGGCCGGACCACCCGCAGACCGACAAATTCGGCGGAAGTAAGCCACCAGATGCTTTGGGGGCGTTGCGGATCCAGTTTGAGCCAAGTCTTGTCGGACCCGCGGCGACTTGCACTGCGAAGCGATTGGGCCTTGTCTGCCCAGGACCCTCCACGGGCAATGTGACTGAATCGGCGTTCCGAGGGTATTACCAAGGGATTGACCAACAACTTGCCGAGGGCAGCTTGTTTGGCATAGGTGTCTGCCCCATAGTGGTCGATGCACCATTCCATTACATTGCCGTGCATATCGAAAAGGCCCAAGGGGTTGGGTTTTTTCTTGCCGACAGGCTTGGCCAATTCTTCACTGTTGCCCTCGAACCAGGCATAATCGCCGATCTTCGACGGGTCATCGCCATAGCTATAGGCAGTAGTGGTTCCCGCCCGGCAGGCATCTTCCCATTCGGCTTCGGTGGGCAATCGATAGTTGATTCCGGTTTTTCGGGAAAGCCAACGGCAATACTCCATGGCAGAATGTTGGCTAATGCAAATGACCGGGTTACCTTCGCGACCATGGCCGAAAGTCTCATCGGCATAAGGGGGCGTCGGGCGGGTAATAGCATCGGCTTTGCGTTCCGGTTTTTCAAATGGGGCGGGGGGGGGTTGATCGGTGGATTTCCAATATTGATCATATTCGTCCCAGGTTAATTCAAACTTTCCAATCCAGAAGGCCCCTACCTGAACTTCGTGGACCGGGCCTTCATCCTTGTTTCGTCCCTTTTCCGAATCGGGAGAGCCCATGTTGAATTTTCCCCCGGGCACAGGGACCATATTGAACTTGACTGCCGACCCAGGGATTACCTGGTCATAGGATTTTAATTCGGGTTCCGCCAAGGCACCCTGCAATTGGGGTTTGTTCAAGGGCACCAAAGCCACCAAAACGGAAGCAAGGGCGACTGCCCCAACGGCCAATAGCCTCCCAAAGGTTAGAGCGGATACACGACGAATGATAGCATTCATGTTTTGGCAGGTCCGTGTTTCGGTAAACTAGGTCAAAGGAGGGAACGCAATGTCTTGGCTTATCCTACTTTGCCAGATCCTGTTTGTCAGCCCCGAGGCAGGACTTGTCCAGGAAACTTTGGTTCGCCTTGAAAAATCGGAACCTCACATGGGGACCCGGTTTCAGATTACTGTTTTTGCTCCCAATCAGGAGCTTGGCAAAAAAGCGATGGAACAGGCTTTTGCCCGGATTGCCCATCTCAACACACTATTAAGCGACTACCTGCCTGATAGCGAATTGATGAAGCTTTGCGCCCAAGCCGGTAAAGGGCCTATCCTCATCAGTTCGGAACTCTTTTTGGTCCTGGAACATAGCCAAAAACTGGCTCGCCAAAGTGAGGGAGCATTTGATTGCACTGTGGGCCCCTATTCCGTTCTTTGGAGGCGGGCCAGGAAATCACTCCTCCTACCTGACACTTCTGAATTGGCCAATGCCAGGAGCAAGGTCGGTTATTCTCATTTATCCCTCGATTCCAAAGCCAAAACCGCACAACTGCTTTTACCGGGGATGCGCCTGGATCTGGGTGGAATTGCCAAAGGATTCGCGGCGGATGAGGCACTTTTGGTGTTGAAATCCCACGGCCTATCCCGGTCCTTGGTCGCCGCCGGGGGGGATGTGGTGTGTGGAGATTCTCCGCCCGGCAAAGCGGGTTGGGATATTGGTTTGATTGAACTTCCCGGGGACCTGGGATTCAAACGGCATTTTGTTTTGGCCAATGGGGCGGTTTCAACCTCGGGGGATTTGGAACAGTTTGTCGAAATTAAAGGCCAACGCTTCGCTCATATCCTGAACCCAAAAACCGGGCTGGGAATGACTTCCAGGCAAAGCGCAACAGTGGTTGCCAAACGGGGAATCGACAGTGATGGCCTGACCAAGGTCTTGTTGCTTGCCCCCTTGGAAACCGCCAAAACGGTTATGGAAAGTGTACCGGGAACCTCGGCCCGTTTGGTAACCCCTTTGGACCCTGCGTTTCCCTCACGGGGTGCCACGGTACAAACCATGGGGGAGTTTCCCAGGTTGGAACGCAAACCCTAGTTTAGCGAAATCGAAAACGCTGCCTAAACATCAGGAAAAATGGGGCCATGAGCATGACCTGGGGTTGGAACGGAATCTGGTTCCTTGTCCCTCTCCTTTGGTTGTTTTGGGCAAGAAACGGCCTGCCCGGACCAACTTTGCGCTTTCCCCGTGGACCGCTTTTGCCTGAACCGAAATTCCGCCCTTGCCTTGCAGGATGGCTTGTTTTCATGGGATTGTCCCTTTGGGCGTCCTCGCTCGTTTGGCCAACTTCCATAGCCTCTACCCATTCCACCCTCTTTTTAATAGACAATAGTAAAAGTATGGCCGAACCTGCCCTGCTTGATGGGGCAAAAATCGGCACCAGGCTGGATCTGGGACGACAAATCATTGGGGAGCAATTACGCCTCCTGGACAAATCCGGGTTGGTGGGTCTGGTACGCTTTTCGTCCATGCCAACCGTTTTGGCCCCACTCACGGGAGAACGGGAGGAGATCGGCCGTTTATTGCGAAATCTGGCTCCTGAATCAACACCCCTCGAAGCACAAACCAATCTTGTCGATGCCCTCGTGGAAGGTCTAACCCGGGTATTGGCGGTCCCCTCAAGCCACCAAAGGATCGTCCTTTGGACCGATGGGGAAGCCAATGTCCGGGCCACCGCCAGTAACTGGAATTTGGATACTATCGCCGAGGCGATCCGGGCTTTTGGCGTAGAACTGGTGATTTTGGATAGTGGCCCACCTCTGGAAGACCTTGATCCTGAACACCAAATTCGGCGTGGCCAAGCCCAAGCACTCCTGGGGGACTTGGCAAGGGCCAGTGGGGGCAGGATCCTCGCCGGAGGGAGTTCCCTCAAGGATATTGCCTTGGAACCTTTGAAAGCCATGGATCCCATAAACGCTACCTGGCGGATGGTATCGGGTTGGTTCCTGGCCCTGTTTGGCCTGTTTTCCTGGTGGTACCAGAATCGGGTCAAATCGCAAAAAGGAGCATTGGGCCGGTCCCTGGTTTGGCCCAACCGCGAAACCCGGAAGGTTCGGACTTTTGGAGCTTTGGCAGGGGTTGGACTCTTCTGCGGCCTCCTGTCTTTGGGGCTTCATTTGTGGCACCAAACCGCATCCAATGCGACAAAAGGGATCCTGATTGACCTCAGGCAGGGTATGTTGGCAGGCCAACCCACCCGCTTGGAGCGAATCCGTTCCCTTCTGGAGGTTGCCTTGAAAAAAGCGTTGACCCAATCGCCAGGCATCCGTGAAATGGGGCTCTGGGTGATGGGGACTTCCCCCGTTTGTGTGGTTGCCCCCACCAAGGATTGGTCTGCCCTTCTGGATGAACTTCCCAGGCTCGAAGCATGGGCAGAAGATCCCAGGATTTGGAATAAAGCGGACCCTGATGCGTTGCCTCTTCCGACTCGGGGGTTTTGGTTTTGGGAGGGAAGGGGACCTAGCCCTTTTGATGCGGGCCTGCCCTTTTCATGGTCCATTGTCGAGGTGGGAGCAAAGGAGTCTGCCTTGGCCAACCGCTTGGGTGAAACCCGTCCCATGGCGGGGGACCTGGAAAAGGTTCAAAAGTTGGCAAGCTTTGGAAGGATGCATTCCCTGGAAACTTGCCATGGAGCACTGGCCCGCTTTTTGGGGAAGGATGGGGAATCGGGGCTAACCCGTTTTTTGTGGATTCTGGGACTGCTTGCTTTTGCCCTAATTACACTTTTCCCCCAGCGGGAACAGGGCATTCTTTCCTTGCAAAAACAGCTAGCCACCAAGTCCTTTCAAGCGGCCTTGGCCCCTACGGTTTGTTGCCTGGCAATGGTGGCCATGTCTTCGGCAAATATTCAGGGACAAGCCCAGGTAACGGACTGGCAGGCCTGGCAAAGGCGTTTGGAGGCCCTTTCCAAGCAAAGTCCGGGGGAGGTTGCCCAGGGAGCCAAGGCTTTGAAACAGGACCTCGATCAATTATCCTCCAAAGAAGATCCGCAATGGAATCGTTTGTATTTTTTAACCAGGGCAGCCTTATGGCGGTCACTGGGGACATCGAATGGTAACCTGAAAGGCCCAAATAATGGGGCCCATGAAAAAGAATTTGGTTCCAACCTGCAAAAGGGAAATAAGGCAACCGGAAAGGATCCATTTTTGGGAAACCCCTCCCAGGCGGAATTCCCCCTATCCGGCCAAGAATCACCATTATTGGATGGACCCCTTGCGGGAATGAATCCTGATGGGCCAATGGGGCTTTGGCACCAACTCAATGAAGCCCAAAAAAAGGTTGCCCGCGAGACCACCACAAGGCGGCAAAGCCGTGTCATCCAACGGCCTTGGGACCCACCCTATCCAGGGGATCCCAAATGATTTGGCAAGGCCTGCTCTCCCTGTTCCTTTTTGGCCAAATGCCTCATGACCTAGATTGCCGGGGCCGCTTTGAACTGCAATCCCGGGTGGAACCCATCCGGATTTTCCCCGGAGAGGATCTCTTTTGGACTCTCCGAATCGCAGCCCAAGGACCCTGGAAAAGAGGGCCCAACCGGCCCGCCCTGTCCGAAGATCCCGGCTTGAATGAGGCCTTTGCCATTCAGTCCATTTCCCAGGACACCCCGTCCCGATTTCCTGAAGGCCTGACGGGACCAAGCGGCACGGTCTGGGAATTCACCTGGAAATTAACTCCCTTGCCCCAAAGGGGTCAACCAAGCCTCTACCCTGCGGCAATACCTGAGGTTGGTTTTGTTCTCACCCGTGATGATGTGCCTTGGCAAAGCCTGGCCCGGGAAACAATCTGGACTGGCCCAATGCCTTTAACCTATCGTGAAGCAAAGTTTCCCCTGGGGCCGGAAAAAAAGATTGGTTTGGATTTGGTTTTGGCAATGGGAACGATAATCTTCCTCTTTATTATCATTGTTATGCTCGGTTACGAATGGTTTTGGGCCAGGAATCGTTGGCAAAAACGATCCAGGCGAATGCGTGCCCTTGATGGGGATAAGGTGCTTTCCCTACGGCAGGAATTCAAATGCCTTTTACGGGAGGCGGGGTTGGTGTTACCCGAGGAACCAGGGGAGAACACCATTCAATCGGGGGTTATTCGGGCAGGCTATCCCGTTCGACTTTCCCGGGAGGCGATGGCCCTTTGGAACGATTTGAATCAAGCCGCGTTTCAACGAAACCTTCCCCTGTTCGAAATAGGGTCCTGTCCGACCCATGAGGATTTAAAACGGAGGGTTTTGGATTTGGCGACTGCTTTTCAATGGCGGTTTTGGAACCGGCGGATTGTGGTAGATCCGGCTATTTCTGATAATGCTCCTCTCAATCATTTACAGGGCGTCCGTTTTTCATAAAAAAGAACAACCTGCTTGGCATTTACAATTTCGGTGATGTCTCTGTCAAAAGGTATTTTCAACCAAGGTTTTTCATGCTCAGGCAAGTTCTGTTTCTTTGTGCCTCACTATTGATGGCAGCCAGCCCTTGTGCAGGTGCAAAACCGCCTGAGGGGCCCTCACAACAACCATTCGGGAAGGGGCTAGCGGAAAGCAAGGCACGGGCAAGTTTCTATCAGGCCGATGAGGTGCAGTCGGTCTACCTTACGGTCAAGGACAAGGACCTGAAACGGATGGTTTCCAAATTACCGGAAATCATCGATGTGCCCGCAACCTTTCGGTGGCGTGATAATACCATCACCAAGGTTTCCATTCGCTACAAGGGCAACAGTTCTTCCCATCCGAACCAAACCCACAAGCGGAGCCTATTGATCAGGTTCGACAAGGACCGCCGATTCTTTGGTTTGCGGCAAGTTTCCCTCGATAACGCCACCCAATTTGGAAGTCTTTTCAGTGAGCCCATGATCACCGAAATCCTCAGGGACCATGGTATCAAGGCCCATCGGGCAAACTACGCCAGGCTGTATCTCAACAATGAATATCGAGGCGTCTATGTGAATGTGGAGCGGATCGACGAATCGTTTCTTGAAAACCATTTTTCCGATCCGAATGGTGCTCTTTTCAAGGTGGACGAGGGGGGACCCGGGGCCAACCTTGATTTTATGGGAGATGACCCTGCTCTTTATCTTAAAACTTTCGAAGCCAAGACCGCATCCGCAAAAAAAGAACCGACTCGTTTGGTTGATTTCATCAAAAGAATCAATGGAACGGAGGCTGGGGAATTTGCCAAATCGCTGGAAACCAGAATGGAGGTGGATGAATTCCTCAGGGTCATGGCGATCATGCTTTTTTCGGGAGCTTTTGATCAACTGACGGGATGGAACCCGCACAACTATTTCCTGTATCACAACCCCGTTCAGGACCGATGGCGTTATTTACCCTGGGATTTGGATGTTGGCTTTGCGGAGACGGCCTTTAACATGATTTTGGTGCATGCCGACTGGAATGCTGCCTGGCCTGTCCCGTTAACGGGCGGCCCCAATCCCCTCGTCGAGCGGATCATGGCCGATCCCAAACTCCTTGAGCGTTATCGCAAGGAGGCACGAAAAATCCTGGCCAAGTCCTTCGAACCGGAAGTGCTTTGCAAGGTGATCGATTCGAAATTCAGCTTGATCAAGGACGATTTGAAGACCGATCCTTTTCCTCCCAGGCGTTCCACGGTTCCCAGTGATCGAAATTACGAGGGGATCGTCGATTCGATGAAGGAGTTTATGCGCAAGCGCTATGCTAGTGCGATTTTGCAACTTGATAATCCTGGGGAGAGGCCCCAATGGGACCGGAGACCCCAAGGACCGCCGCATCAACTGGTAACCAAGATCCAGAGGATCCAGAAGGGGGCGGAGGAGATGAAACGCAACGGTTTGGATATTACACCTATTATCCGGGTGATGGAAAAGCTCGGCCCTTTGGTGCAAGGGGGCAAGTTTGTCGAAGCCGAGAAGCTGGCGGAGGAGGCCCTCAGGTTGGTTGGGGAAAAAGGGAAGTAGTTCTTGTGGTTTTGTGCCCGTGGTGCTCATTGGTTGGTGGGTGCCGTTGGCAAGTTTTTGTTTTTGGAAAACCAATAGATTCGTACGGTTTTTGGCATGCTTTGATCCGGGCTTTGGATCGTGTCAACCCTTTTGAAATGGCATTTGCTTTTTTTGATTCCCAATCCCTTGCAAGCGCGATCCTTTTAACCCAAGTTACGCAGTTGGAGTGATTTTTTACGATTTTTTGGCCTTTTTGGGGACACGGATTGTGGTTTTTCCCGGGAATTGGGAGTATGTCGGGTTCAAAACGGCATGTAGTCAGGACCAAGTTACTTGATATTTCCCGCTACCTGTGCGATTTTAACAATGGGGTTTGCAATTGTTCAGAGATCCTCGGAACGGATTTAAACCATTTGCCTTGGTTTGAGGGGTTGAATTTCGGTGGGGAACAAGAGGCCCATGTTTCCATCTCTCGCCTACATTGGGTTGGTGGTCCAATGGATCGGGCTTTCAGCCCTCAAATATTTGGGGGGGGCCGAAACCTGGGCCGTTGGCCCAGGCTGGTATAGATCGGGCCTTTGGCCC
>SYLG01000018.1 GCA_005808665.1 Planctomycetia bacterium
ATAAGATTCCACCGCAAGCATCCTCCAGCACACCCTTTCCGGAGGTTTTACTCCTGAAAGGGTTAAGCTCTAATACGGTGGCCCCCTTTTCAACGCTCGCTTCAGCCCTTAACTGGTCCCCTTTTCAACGCTCGTTACCAACAGGTGAAGTGTTATTCCAAATCGATCAGTTCAATAATGTCCAAAGCCGAAACCACCCCAAGAACCACGCCCTGGGAATCCTGGACAAACAGGTGATGGACCTTGAGTTGCCGCATCTCGTCCAGCACCTCTTCTATAGGGGTTTCCGGTTTCACCGTATAAACAACCGGACTCATCAAGTCTGCCACTCGAACCCTGTCAAGCCCCCCCATAAACGATTCCGCCATTCCCGGATCGGTCAACCGTATCCGGATCGTCCGTTCATAGGCAAGAATATCAACCCTTGCCAACACCCCAATGGCCCGGCCCGCATCATCAATTACCGGAGCCGCCCGAATCCCACGATCGACAAATAATTCAATCGCTTCATTGAGGGTAGCATCGGCTTCGAGTGAAACCAATTCAGAACTCATCACATCCAAAGCCACCTGGGCTTTAAGGACCAACCTGGATTGGGTTCCAAGGGGAGGGATCTTTATCATGGGATCACCTGGGAATTTTGGGGGATGAGAAATGAACCAATTTCATCCTATGAAGGCCAAAGGGATTTTGGGTTCATTGGGATCGGAAACATTCAAAAAAAGAAGGCGAAGCATTTTTGCGCTCCGCCCGGATTGTTATTTTGCCCGTGGAGGATCCCCCTTTGGGCTAGAATCCTTCTGTCGCTTATCCCAGGGAGATTCCCCCGTTAAACCCGGGGTTGCCCACAAAAAGGGAATCGACCAGTGCAAGCCGGGCGGTTGTAAAGCGTTTGACTTCGGTTTTGCTACCCGGACCCGCAGGAGCGGCGGCGATATCCCAACCGGTGCCCGACTTGGCCGAGACAGCTGCTATATTTATCCCTCCCATATAGCCAAAGCCAAAAGCGAAGGCCTGACCCGTCAATTGGCCATTACCGGTAAACGACTTGATCATCGGTCCACCCGGGGCACCCATGGCGGTTATGATCTCGCCGGTCCCATTGCCATCCAGGTCGGCAACAAGGACCCTTGTCGGGCCTGAGAAGGCATTGTTGGGTGTCCATTCCTTGAGTTTGTTTCCTGCCTTGTCAAAGGTGCGAAGGGTCGCACTCGCACCCGGTCCACCCACGGTAATGATTTCCGCCTTGCCGTCCCCATTGGTGTCGCCTGTGGTAAGGCTCATTCCGCCCGTATAATTCGAGGCATAGGCGTAGAAACTTGCCTGTTTGACACCTTGGTTATTGAAGACCTTTACATTGGGGCCACCACCTGCATTGGGATAGGTGACGATCTCCTTTTTGCCATCGCCATCCAGGTCGGCCACGCTCAGGTTGACCCCGCGGGTGAATTTGGGATCGTAAGCGTAAAAACTTGCGCCAATTTGACCGTTTGGCTTGAAGGCTTTGACATGGGGAGCCGATCCCGGCCCGGTTCCCGTCAGGATTTCGGCGAGTCCATCACCATCCAAGTCGGCCACGGCAAGACTGACACCGCCCAAAAAGCCCCTGCCATACGCCAGGAAGTTGGCCAATGGTTCAAGAGTCCTGCCGCTATAAGCCTTGATGTTGGCAGCGACCCCGGCCCCTGGTCCGGTGATGATGTCCATGACCCCATCTCCATCGAGATCGGCGGTGGAGGTTAAAATCGATCCACGAAATCCCGGATAGGGATTAAGAGTGGTTAGCTTTTTCCCATCGGGACCAAATGCCTGAATTCCGCTGCCTGATCCATTGAGGCTGACAATGGTTGGCACAACACCCACCGGAATCACTGTTTGGGTGATTGGAGCCACGGTAAGGGTGCCTGATTGAGGAGTAATGGTATAGTTTGCAGAGGAAACCCCAGTCAGGGAGACACCGATAGGGTATTCGACCACGCCTTGGGAAACACCTTCGGATCCGGGGGAGGAAAGCGTCGGTGATCCGGATAACACACTTGCCGTATCCCCATTCCTGAAGCCTTCGGCATGCCAGGTGAAGGCGGGAATTGAATCGACCCTGCGAACCATAGCCTTGTTGTCCGCAACAATCACCAAAGGCGCTGGATTGATGATAAACGCAGAATTTACCCGATTGATAATGTAATTGGCAATGTCACCGGTTGGGGAAATGGCATAGGAGCCGACATTGCTTAACAGGTTGGCCGCAGAGGTTGCCCCAAGGTCTGCAATGTCGGCCGTCGTGTCGCCATTGACCAACCCCGTCACCAAAGTGTTAAAGGTGGGGTTGGGGTCGCCATAGAATCGGGATTGTGGGAGAGCGGTAATGGTTAAAGTCGCTTCGGTGACATCCAACTCCCCCGAAACATAAGCGATCTGGTAATTGGAGTTTGTTCCGGTCGGCACAATGTCGTATTTCCCCACGGGACTGGTTCGCGTGGCCACGGTGGAGGCACCAAGTCCCTTGATTTTGGCTAAAGTGTCCCAAGGTGCAAGGCCCGTAACAGTTGCCGAGAAAGTTGGGTTGGATTGGCCATAGCCCCTGCTGGCATCCCTGGAACGAATTTCCAACGGCGCCTTTTCAATGGTGAGGGTGCCTTCGGAGTAGGTGGTTTGATAATTATCATTGCCAATGGTTGGAGTTAAGGAATAGGTCCCTGCCTGGCTGAACACGGTCGCCTGGGTGGAACACCAATAATCCAAGTCCGCCACGGAGTCACCGTTTACCAGACCGGTAACATCGGTTGGGGTGTAGGCAGGGTTGCCCTGGCCATAAACCTTTTTGACATTTCCGGCGGAAACGAACAGGGGGGCCTTGGTAATCTCAAGGGAGGCGTCCACCAGAACAGGGGTATAATTGGGATTGGTGGGCCCGCCATGGGCCTTTAGTCCATAGGTTCCAACTGGGCTTGATCCGACCGCCACGGTGTCGGCAAAAACCCCGGAGACCTGAGAGGGGTCATCGTTGTTTACCCAACCCGAAACCTGGATCACAAAATCGGGCAAGGCCGAACCGTATACTTTTTCGGAATTGGTCGCCGCAAAGGTTAGGGGTGCCGGGTTCACCACCAAAGTACCGTTCCTAAGCACCACATTGTAGTTGGTGTCCGCTGTGTTTCCTGAGGCGATAATCGGGTAAACCCCAATGGAACTCAAGGCGCTAGCCGTGGTTCCTGCCCCCAAATTGTCAAGGATGTCCGTGGTGTCCGGGCTTACCAATCCCGATACGGTATAGGGCAACTGACCTGGGGTCGTTCCATAGGTGGAAGTGGAAGCCCCCCCTGTAATGATCACATCCTTGGGAGTAACCGAAAGGACCGCATCAACAACTGTTATGACATAGTTGGGATTGGCGGCCTGGGGTTGGATGGTGTAGGCGCCCACAGGACTGCGGGAAAGGGCGGCGGTGACGGCTCCAAATCCCTGGAGGTTGGCGGTGGTATCACCATTGACCAAACCGGCAACATTGACCGTGAAGTTGGGGTTGGGATCGCCAAACACCCGGGTGGCATTGGAGGCTGAAACGAGTAGGGACCATGGAGTTATCGTGAGCTTTCCTGCCTTCAGGTTGATTGCATAATTGGGATTGGAACCAGTTGGGAAAAGGAAATAAGTGCCCGCCCCGCTGGTGGGGGTGGCCGTTGTGAACACCCCTAGGCCGTTGATTACGCTTTGTCCCTCACCCAATACCAGCCCGGTTACGGTTACATCAAGCGAACCGGGGAAGGCGCCACCATAGCTCATGCCATAGCTTTTGGCGGTGACATTGAGGGGGGCGGGAACAATGGTCAAGAGGGCGGATTGGAAGCTGATCACATAATTTGGGCTTGTTGCGTTTGGAACCAGGAAATAGGCCCCAGGCCCACTATCCACAAGGGCCGTGGTAGTGCAGGTTAATCCGACAAGGTCATTCAGGTCATCCCCGTTCACGAACCCGTTGACGGTATAAGAATAGTTGGGTGCAGATGCCCCGTAGGTCCTGGAATTGTCCACGGCACCAAGGATAAGGGAGGCCTGTTTCACAGTAAGTGTTTGGCGAACGGGAACGGCGTCCAGATAGAGATTATTCCCTACCTGGTTGGTTTCGATGACAATGTCCCCGGCCCCATCCACCCGAAGTTTGTTCCCAACCATTTGACCGGGGCCACTGATGATCGAAAAGGTCACTGGATTACCGGAACCCCCACCCTTTGCAGAAAGGGTGATGGGCGCAACGCCGTAGGTTACCGGAGCCAATGGA
The DNA here is from genome assembly GCA_005808665.1 of Planctomycetia bacterium. GTDB lineage: Bacteria > Planctomycetota > Planctomycetia > Gemmatales > Gemmataceae > SYLG01. Next base: position 4,280 of record SYLG01000018.1, read on the forward strand.
TCGAAAACAATGTTTTGAGGGCTGGGTAGGGCCTTCAACAAGTTGAGGCGGGCCCCTGTGGTGGTTTTTCCTGCCAGGGAAGGGATCAGATCAGCCCCTTTGTACAATTTGGCAATGTACTGCTGGTAGGTTAACCCAGGACTCTGATCCATCATGACCACAAGGGCCCCAGCAACCATGGGAGTGGCCATGGAAGTGCCATTTTGTGCCCCATAGCTGTTGTTGGGGAGGGTACTCATGATATTTACGCCCGGGGCGCCAATATCAATGCTCACCAAGCCATAGTTTGAGAATCCCGCGATGCCATCGGCATCGTCAGTCGCCGCCACAGAAACAATATTGGCAGCCGTATAATTGGCAGGATAAAAGGGGGAGGTATCGTTGTTGGTTCCGTTATTACCCGCCGCCGCCGCCACAATCACACCCTTCTTGCCAGCGTTAATGATGGCCACCTCAAAGAAATCGCCCGGGGAACCGCCCGCACCTCCCAAGCTCATATTCACGATGGAGGCACCATTTGCCGCCGCATAATCCAGCCCCGCCACAATACTTGCAAACGAGCCACTGCCACTGGCATCCATCGACTTAACGGCCATGATTCGGGTTTTCCAAGCCACCCCGACAACACCCACACTATTGTTCCCTACCGCACCAATGGTCCCCGATACATGGGTTCCATGGCTTTGGTCGTCCATAGGGTCCCCATCCCCATTGGCCGTGTCATAGCCATAATAATCGTCTACATATCCGTTGTTGTCATCATCCACATTGTTTCGGGGAATTTCGCCCGTATTGGTCCACATATTGGCCGCAAGGTCGGGATGGAGGTAATCCACTCCCGTGTCCACCACCGCTACCACGGTCTGGCCGGTTCCTTTGGCAAGGTCCCATGCAAGTTCGGCCTTTATGTCCGCCCCGGCCACACCTCCTGTTTGACCACTATTGTTCATCCCCCATTCCTGGGAGTAGCGGGGATCGTTGGGAATGGCTTGGGTGGAAACCCGGAAGTTCTGATCGATCCTGAGGATTCTGCTATCCGTGAGAAGGGAGTCCAGGGATGTTTCGTAATCCACCGTGGAAGAAATGAACGATTCAAAATAGCCCGGTGTCAGGGCAAAGGTTCGCTCGACATCCACACCGGGAAGGTAGGCATCCGCCTCAAGTTTTACAGGCTGGGCCATATCAAACTTGATCATGACCCGGGAAAAGTCCACCAAGGCGGGGTCCAACACCCAACCGGCAGGAACAACCCGACTCTCCAGGGACTCAAGGGCAAGGGCTGGTCGTTTTTTGAAGGGTCGGTTCATGAGGTGGTTCCTTGATTCAAGAAAAGCCTGCCAAAAAGAGTACCACTGGCAATAAAAAAGGACAGAGGATTTCCCATTGGAATTCTTCCAATAGGTTCTGGTACGAAGCAAGTTCCGGATGGTTCATCCCCAAAAAACCACCCGGGCCTAATCCCTACAGGATGGCCCTGGCGGTTCACTGGAAAAAGCCTTCGTTATCCGCTGAATCTTCCCAAAGGTCATCGTTTGCCAAATCGGGAAGGTCTATTGGGATTTCGATAACTTCAGGACCATCTGGCAACAGCTGGGGCCCTGGCACCAAAATCACCCCAGGGGGAAGCAATCCCCGGATCCCATTCCCCGGACCATCCTCCCCGGCAATGGGCTGAAGCCCAGGTTGCGGAACAACCACCGGAGGTTGAATCATTCCCGGCCGACCCGGTGCAATCCCCCGGCCGCCACCAAATACATCTTCAAATCCTCCAACGGGAGGCAATTGCCAACCTGGATTGCCAGGGGCAAATCCGCCGGGTGGATTGCCAAACCCGGGTGCCGGTTTTCCAGGAACAACTGGTACAACTGGCAAACGGTTGTCCTTGCCGGGGAAGATTCCTGGCCCGGGCAAGGGTATCGAGGGAAGGGTCGGCCCCGGGGGTAAAATCGGGATTGGGAAACCAAAACCAGGCTTTGGGATTGCCGGGATGGTGAAGGCGGGCGGGATTGATGGCAAGGGAGGGCTCGCCCCTTCCTGTCCACCACCTTCAACGGGACTAACCGGAGCCACAATACTATGGCCAGGAATCAGGCCCAAATCCAACCGACCCCCGGTGACCAGTTTGCCCTTTAGGGAATCAGGGTGGGTGATGAATTGAAAGAGTTGGTCGAGGATCACCCCAGAGGCGGAAGCCGGGGCAGCATCCCACAACAGCGATAGGGCACCCGAAACCCGGGCAGCGGCCATGGATGTCCCACTTTTGGTCCCGTAGCCTCCCCCTGGAACGGTGGTGAGGAGGTTCGTTGAGGGGGCAGCCAGGTCCACCGTCGCCACCCCAAAGTTGGAGAAACCGGCCAGCTTGTCAGCCTCATCCGTTCCCGCTACCACCACCAAATTTTCGGCGGAATAACTGGCTGGAAAGGAGGGGGCCAAATCGATGTCTGTCCCTGAATTTCCTGCCGCCGTTACGATGATGATTCCCCGGGCCGAAGCGGCATCAAGGGCATCGGACATGGCTCGGCTATACGCCCCGCCGCCCAAACTGAGATTCCAGATCTTGGCACCAGCCCGAGTGGCATAGTCCATGGCGGTTAGGATGTCACTGTCGAGGGCCGCACCGTTTTGAATCACCTTGAGCGGGAGGATTCGGGTCGCCCAATTCACCCCGGCAATTCCCACCCCATTGTTTCCCGTGGCTCCAATTATCCCTGCTACCGCCGTGCCATGACCTTGGGAGTCGGACACATCGTTTGAAACGGTTGAAGCCGCAAAGGAGGCTCCATGAATATCGTCTACTACCCCATTGCGGTCATTGTCGAGGCCATCTCCTGGAATTTCGGCAGTGTTGGTCCAAATTCGCGATTTGAGGTCAGGGTGGTGGATATCGACCCCAGAATCAAACACCGCCACCAAAGTGCTACCACTTCCGGTAAAGGCATCCCATGCCACCGTGGCATGAATCGAAATGGGGTTGGGATTGAGGTCCCATTGTGAGGAAAATTGGGGATCATTGGGGGTGGTTTGGGCTCCATGAAACCCGTTGAGGCTCACATAGCTCACCCGGGGATCCGATTCCAAAACCTCGACGACTTGATCCAGGGAGAGATTGGAATGGGTGATTTTGGCTTGCCACAAGCCGGAAATTGCCCCAACCGGTCGCTCCAATTGCACCCCGTCCAAAAGACTCAATTGAGCGGCTTTGGCCTCAAATGCGGGGGCTAGTTTGATTAACAACGAGGAAGGGTGAAATGGGCCAGAGGAAATCGTGGCAGGAACGGTTCTCGATTCCAAAACCTCCAGCAGAAATCCCATGGCCTGGCGGGTGTTTCGGGTGTTGCGTCCATGATCCATGAGAAGACCCCTAAACCCCATTGGGAGATGAATTCATCAACAGGCCAATCAAACTGTGATTTGTGGGAAACTATCAGGATTGTACCGTAAAAGAGGGACAAAGCCGAAGACAATTGCCGCAATTATTTTGACTTTTTCCCAAGTTTTAGACGGAAAAACCCGCAACAAGCTGTTCCAAGCTATCCGCCGCAAGCAATTCTCCCTGGGAATTTTGGGTTGCTTGGGCTCGTTGGGCGCACGCCTTGGCAATCTCTTTTGATGCCAAAAGGGCCTCCATTTGCGCTTTTAGTCGGACAATACGAAGTCGGTGCGGATTATGAAAATCTCCCAATCCATGACGCTTTAAGATGTGGGCGTTGTCCGGTTGATCGTGAGCAAAGGGAAGGATCAGCTGGGGAATTCCCCCTGCAATGACCTGGGCCGTCGTGCCTATCCCACCGTGATGAACAACAAGTGAGGCCCGGGAAAAGAGTGGGCCTAGCGGAGCCCAATGGGCAACAAAGGTCTCCGCAGGAAGGGTTGGCAATTGTTCCGGATGGCGTGTCAAAAGGACTACCCGCCTCCCAAGGGCAAGGGCCGCTTTCGCCGTCTCGGCAAACACTTTGCCCGCCTGGGCCATTGCGGAACCCAAGGTAATCACCACGGGGGCTGTGCCGGCAAGAAGGAAAGCCTCTAGGCTTTCGGGCATGGGCGCCTCATTTCCTGCCAAGGGAAACGGAAATTGGATTGTTTTTGGCGGCAAATCCCCGGGGGAGGAATACCATTTGGGAAATAGGGCCATAACAAGGTCTGGAGAATGCCACCATCGATTCATCCAACTTTGAATCCTGGGCAGGCCAAGACCTTTTCGCAAAAAACCTAACTGTCCTTCCAGCAGCGGATCCACCAGCACCCTGTCCGCAAGGGCACGAACTCCTCGGGGAAAGTGTTGATTGATCCAGGGAATTAGGCCTCCCAGAGCGAGGACAGGTGGGTCCATCACGCTACGAAACACAAGCGGAGACAAATGCAGCGAGGCCAAGGGAAATGCCATTTGATCTCGCAACAGGCGGGGTGCCATAGCCAGCGAACTAGCCACCATCCCAAACGGTATCCCCTTTCGGCCTGACATCCATTTTTGTGTCGCAACCAACATCTCCTCCGTCATTCGGCTGAAGCTGGTATCCCCCAGTAAAAAAGCGGTCCCGCGCATCGGTTTCCAAAGGTCCGGATGCCTGGTCAGCCTTTCATAATCCGAAACCTCCCCGGCAGGAAGAAACGAAAGGCCATATTTCTCCCCGTCCGATTGGAAAAACGGGTTGGTTAGGATCGTGACTTGGTGGCCTCGCTTTGCCAACTCCCTGGCAATGGTCAACCCCGGAAGGACATCACCCGAACTACCCAACAGGGCAAACAAAAAATCCATGAAATGTACCCGATATAGGAGCCAGGTTAAAGGATTGTTTTTGGGAAAGCCCCTGGATCCGCGCACTCTTTACTACTTTGGAAAGGTGGCATAGATCTTGAATCAGGGAGCAATGGACAAAGCCTCAGTGGATTCCCCAAGGTGGCTTTCCAAAAAATCCCAGGCACGCTTTCGCACCTCGGGAGGAAAATCGTGACCGCAGTCCGGGTATTCTGCGACAAGGTTTTTGGATGCTCCCAAAAACCGGTACACCGGAGACACCTGTTCCACGCATTCACGAACCCCGATCACCTCAAAGTTGCTATCGCTTTTGGGAGCGTTTATGAAAATGGATCGAGGGGCAATCACGGCCAGGATTCCGGGGAAATCAAACGGAATGCGCCTGGGATCGGAACCATACTCGGTGGCAATTTTGGGCATATACCGGTCGCTTGTCCACCCTTTCAGGTTGCCTTCATAGTAGCGGGCTGCCCGGGTAAACCCACAACTTGTCACCACCGCTTTGATTCGGGAATCCCAGGCAGCACTAAAAAGGGCATTGTGCCCGCCTAGCGAATGTCCCACCGCACCCATGCGATGGGGATCAACCATGGGAAGGCTTTGCAAAAAATCCAGGGCCCGTTTGTTATCGGTTACTGCTTTGATGGTTCCTGAGGGGTACGGATTGTTTTTGAAATCGTATTTGGATTCGCCAAACGAGGGATAATCGGGGCATAACACTACAAATCCCCGCTGGGCCAGTTCGTGGCCGATGTGCAAATTGGGGAGCCCCCCAAGTCCGGCAGGTTCGTCCTTTCCAATGCCAGTCGTTTGGTGCAAACAGAGGGCGGCCTGATGCCTGTGGCCACTCTTTTTTTGATAGGGTAGCATCAGCCACGCCCGGACCCTTTCAGCGGGTTTTCCAATTGGCCGATCCACCACATAGGAAACCTTCCTAAGGATGTAATGGGCCTTTTGGCGTTCCTCCAATACCTCCACCAAAAGCGGTCCGCGAAGCCCGGTTTCCCCTGGAAACCCCATCGCCTTGGCCATCCCCGCCTGGATTTCGCGCCGATGGTCTTCCCAGCCAACAAGGGTGGTGATTTTCCGGGGCAAAACCATGGGTGCAAACGAAACCGGCTCCCAATTGGGAGATGGCTGTCCAACCGAGCTTGAAGTGAGTATTCCAAGGCAAAAGGTCAACGCAGCCCACATATTGAACCCTCCATGATTGATTATCTTTGGTTTTAAGGAATACCCCTTGCTTGCTCCCATTTTCATCCAAAAAAACCCCGATATCCTGGCAAACCTGCCAAGAAACCGGGGTAAAGGGAACTCTTTTGACTGCCCAAACCGCTAGGGGAAGACTTATTTGGATGCGTTAATCGAGGGTGGCAATTTCCTCACCCTGACGGGTAATTGCGGCCGCAACGATTGGGGCACCAATGGTCTCCCTGATGAATCGAACAGAGCCATCGCCCATGGCGGCATTGGTACCGCTGGTGTGAAAACTGTAAATGGAATTGTAATTGTTGGCATTGATGCAGTTACACCCAGCTACCATACCGGTTGAGTCATACCCGGATAAAAACCGGTTGGTGTTGAAATCGCCCCAAGCCGCATTGAGTTGCCACGCCGGGGCAACCCCGAAAGCACCGGTCACCGCTTTACCCTTTGCATAGGTTTGTTGGCGGCCTGCGATTTCCGTTAACATGATGGTGTTCGAGGTGCCATCGTTGATGTCCACCATGCGGTTTCCATCGGCCAAGCCATTAACGCCAAAATCCCCAAAGAAACCGGAATCTCCCGTGGCGGTTCCCGGGGCACAGCCGGTGATAAAGGCAGATTGCATTCCCCTAATCGCAGCATAGTCGGTGGATGCAAACAGGTAAGGCGTTCCTTGGCCAAACCAAGTCCGGTAATCGGCCATTCGTTCCGGTGCCGAGGGGCAAACAAAGGTTTTTATTTTGGTTTGTCCCGCAATGGTCGTGCCAAGAGGTGGAGGCAGGTTGGCTGGGTCGACAAGCGACTTTTGGATATCCGCTGCATTGGAAACATTTCCTTGCTCGATGTAGGGCAAAGTCATGGAGAGGGCACTGTGACCCCTTAGTTGCGCTCCAAAGGGATTGGAAGGGTTGGGATTTGTGGCAAAGTTAAAACCCCAACTGGGAAAGCGTCCACGGGTGTCGTGGTAGTTTTGCAAAGCGATTCCAAGCTGTTTCAAATTGTTTTGACACTGCATCCGGTTGCTGGATTCCCGGACTTTTTGAACAGCGGGCAGGAGCAAGCCGATCAAAACGGCAATGATCGCAATCACCACCAATAACTCGATCAGGGTAAAACCACCCCGCTTTTTGGATGGGTATTTCATGGGGAAGCTCCCGAGGAACAAATGGGAAAAAGAACCTGAAAAGTCGTTTGGTATGCATCCATGGAGGGCGACTCAATCATTTTTTTACAGGAACAAAGGTTGAACCCGTTTGAACCAAGCCACTTTTCCGGATGGACCCAATAACAATGTTACAATATCTTGCGAATACAAAGGTTGTCAATTGCCGTCTGAAGATTTTCTGTCCTTTCGTGCTGAGATTTGGCTTTTTGCCCTTGCCCCCATCCCATTCCCCCCAGGGGGGAACCCAATCCGTGCAAGACCCAACAATAATGCAAAACCCACCCCTTTTGAGGAAGAGGTGGGCTTGATTGCAAAAACGGGGCTTTCCCCTGGATAAGGGGTTTAGTCCAGCTTGGAAACCTCTCCCCCCATGCGGGTGATGGCGGCGGCTACTACATTGGGGTCGGTTGCTTCCTTGAGGAATCGGACGGATCCATCCCCCATGGCAGCATTCACACCCCCGGTGTGGAAGCCATAGATCGATTCAAAATTGTTGGCGTTGATGCAGTTGCAACCACCATCTGGTACCATG
>SYLG01000109.1 GCA_005808665.1 Planctomycetia bacterium
AAATCCAACGGGGCAACAAGTATGAAACTAACAGGCAAGGTGGAAATCTGTTGGGGGAAACTTCCGGGGAACAAAAACCTCCCCAAAACCCGCACTCTACCCTGGCCTTCCCCTTCTTTAGATTAGGGCATTTGAATCCTTAGTGTGGCCCTATTCCTTGGGTCGGTGGTATAAGTTTTTTCAAATATTGGGAAATGCCCGTTTTGACAGAATCCTAGGTAATCCTGAATTTGAAGGCGGACACTTTGGTAATCCCGGAAAGGGATGCGGCGGCCATTGTTTTTGAAAGCGGTGGAAGGCCAAATCAGGCCTTGAATAGGTGCCACAACTTGTCCAAATCCTAGAATGTCAGGGAATACCCTTTAAGCCCGGAAATCCCGCATGGAACTTAGTGCCCTCCAACAACGGATCAAAACTCTTTATGGTAGCAAAGATTCCCAGCGGGGTGTGGAAGGAACCTTTCTTTGGTTCACGGAAGAGGTAGGGGAGTTGGCGGCGGCCCTTCGGGAGGAGGGTCATGGCAAGTTGCCTCGCAAAGAATTGGAACGCGAGTTTGCCGATGTCCTGGCTTGGCTTGCAACCTTGGCCAACCTGGTGGGAATCGATTTGGGTCAGGCGGTAATGGAAAAATATGGAACGAATTGTCCCGGATGCCGCAAATCCCCATGTAACTGTGCCTTAACGGAGAAACCTTGAACCGGATTCTTGGCTACCTTTCATTTGTTTCAAGTATGGGGGTTATTTCCCCAGCTTTTGTGGTTATTTTTTTTCTTTCAGGTTCGGTTAAAGCCCAAGAAGGCCCCATCCGGTTCGTTCGGATTGGTTTTCCCCAGGCCCCAGGTTTTGGGGAACAAATAGTTGATTCTCGTTTGGCCAAAGGATTGGCACGGCCAGGAATGACGAATCCATTGGTTGTGGAATTGGCAAATGGTCATGGGGGACGAACCGTCGAAGTTTTCCAAACCGATGAGGCAGGTCGTGTCCTTCGCAAGAAACAAAATGTCACCTCGAATCGGGTCGCTTTTTCCTTTCCCCTTTCCTCGGTGAAAACTGCCCCAGTAACCGTAAGGCTCCTGGACTTTGAGGGCCACTCCCTTTCGGAGCAAGTCGTTTTGGTGAATGCCCTGCCTCCGGGTAAGCCCCTTGTCCTATGTTTGGGAATGGTGCCTGGGGGTGCGCGGCGATTATGGGGCAATCGGCAAACAACGGGTTCCGTTCCTGGTGGCGATTCCCATAAAGTGAAAAATGTGGATGAGGGGGCTGCGGCAGTAGCCCTGCTGGACAACCCAATCGATTTGCCAGATGATTCGGATGCTTTTGAAACTACCGATATGATTCTTTCTCCCTTGGCTGAGGAGCGCGAAAGCGTGGTAGTGAAGGCGGCCAAATCAGCCCGCATTGCTTTGGTAGGTGCCCTTCGTAATGGATCGCGTATGGTGATTGGGGCCTCCCCTGAGCAAGGCAAGGTTCAAGGGTTTGTATCCAGTTTAAATGAGGCAGCAGGGGTTTGGCTTGATGCCTCGCCAGGTTTGGTAAAGGAGCTTGCCGAACCCAGGCGGTTGGACCGGATGTACCGGTGGCTTGACAGTCGCAAGCCCTTTGAGGCTCTTCCTGTCGTAAAAGTGCAAAATTGGTCACCAGGCCGTTCGGCGTTTCCTCTGGCCCATGAACCGGGCCTTCCCGCCACCGGAACTTCCCCGGAAATCCCACCCGTTTGGCCTCTTTGGGAGATACCAACTGGCCGGGGGGCTGTGCTTGCCATGGCATTTCCCCTGGAGGGTGCTCCGCTTTCCCTGTGGCATGGCGAGGAGGCATTTTTCCGGCGGCTTTTGGCTTGGTCTGGTGCCATGAGATCAGGAGGGACCACGGAAGATCTTGGGGCGGGGTTTGCCCAGGCGGTTGGTTTCGAGCAGGAACTGGCGCGCATATTGAGTACCTTTCCTGGAGTCGTACTTTTTTCTTTTGGCTGGGTACTTTTGGCGATTTTGGGTTACCTGATCCTGATTGGCCCGTTGGAATGGTGGATCATCGGTCCTGTTTGGAAACGACCAGGGTTAACATGGCTGGTATTACCCCTAACCGTGCTTTTGATTTCTGCCATGATACCCATGGTTGTGTCCATGACCAAAGGGTCAGGAATGCGGATGAATCAGATACACCTTGTGGCCTTTGACCTTGCTGACCCAAAACCGGTGGTCTCGGGAACCTCCTGGATATCGGTTTTCTCTCCTGGTCCCATTGCGGTAAACGCCAAAGGCAGGGTTCATGGGGATTGGTCGGGAACAGCGGAGGAGTCAAATGTCCGGGTCTTACCCTGGAATGGGCCAAGGGGTGGGGCAGCTTTTTTTACCGCCCAACCGGACTTTATCGACCTGGACAAAGGTGAGGTTCATGGATTGGATTTGGCAGTAAATACGGACCAGGCATTCCGGGCGGATTGGACCGCCACCATCCAGGCAAACAAGGCTCCCCTGGTTTCAGGACTATTTCATCCTTTAAGCAATCCGTCCCAGTTGGTGGGGTCGGTAACCAATCATTTGAAGGTTGCCATTGAATCGCCTGTTTTTATCTACCGGGGCCGGTTTCACCCCTTGGAACGGTCGATCCTTGCCGGAGAAACCGTAAACTTGGATGAACTGCGGTTGGGTGGTGGCGGGAAGGGACAGGAACTTTTGCTCCAGATGTCGTTGCTTGCGGCCAAACGCCCGGGAATTACCGCCAGCCTGCTCCCTGCAAACGGTCCGGATAGTCTTCGGCACCAACCCATCAAGCAATTGTTTATGAGCGAATCCCGGTATCCGGGTCTGAATGGAAGCTGGAATTTGCGCTGGAGGATTTTTGCCCCGTTTGAAGATTCAGGTCCTTCCAATCAGAGGGTAATCCCGGTTATTCCCCGGGATGAAGTCATCCTGTTAGGGCGAACGGACCTGGTAGCATCGGGCGTTGCCGATGTGGGTCCATTAACGCTGGAGTTGGGCAGTATTATTCCTGACACCATTCTTCAGGAAACCTATCTCAGGGCTGTCCTTCCTGTAGGTGGAGCCATTTCTCCAACCGGAAAAACGGTGAAGCCATGATTGAATGTCGCGAACTCACCAAGATGTATGGTGACCTATATGCCCTCAATCGACTCAACCTCCAGCTTGAGCCGGGAGATGTGTATGGATTCATTGGACCCAATGGTGCAGGCAAAACCACCACGATGCGAATCCTGGCAACCTTGCTCAACCCCACTTTTGGGGAAGCTTCTGTTTGCGGCTATTCGATCTACAACAAGCCTCGGGAGATTCGTCGCGCCATTGGCTATATGCCCGACTTTTTTGGCGTTTACGATGATATGAAAGTAACCGAATACCTCGAGTTTTTTGCAGCGGCCTACCGCATTCGTGGCCCGGGTCGTGCCAAAAAAGTCGACGAAGTGCTTGAACTTGTGGACCTTGGTTACAAACGGGAAGCCCTTGTAACAAGCCTAAGTCGTGGCATGACCCAACGGCTGGGCCTGGCAAGGGTCCTCTTGCACGAACCCGAGGTGCTCCTTTTGGACGAACCTGCATCAGGCCTCGATCCACGAGCCCGTATTGAAATGCGCAAATTGCTCAAAAGGCTTCGGTCGATGAAAAAAACCATCATGGTCTCAAGCCATATTCTGCCTGAACTTGCGGACATTTGCAACAAAATCGGAATCATCGAACGGGGCAAACTCGAATTCAATGGCGATGTGGCGACAGCCATTCGGCAGGTCCGACAGAGTTCGATCTACCTGATTTCGGTGGGAGATGGCAAAACAATGGAAGCCCAGGCTTTGCTAAAGGGCAAAAAAGGGGTAGCAGGTGTGGAATCATCTGCTGATCCCGAAGTATTCCGGGTGACTTTGTCACAGGGTGTCGAGGACGGTTCGTTTCTCGCCGAAGATCTTATCCAGGCGGGATTTCGCCTGAAACGATTTGGCGAGGAGGAGATAGACCTTGAGGATGTATTCATGCGCATTACGCAAGGAATCACAAACTAATCAGGAATAGTCACAGAGTGCCGTTTCCCGGGAATATGAGCGCCATTCATGAGAATACTTGTCACGGGAATTGCGGGATACATTGGATCCAATACCGCCCGAATTTTAATGGAACGCGGCCACGAGTTATTTGGTTTCGATAACCTTTCCCGTGGTCATGCCAGGGTGGTCCAACTGCTCGACCTTGGGGATCGTTTTTTTTTGGGTGACTTGAACGAACCTGCCCGACTGGATCACGCCATCACGGTTGCCCGTCCCGAGGCGGTTCTCCATTTTGCCGCCTATGCACTCGTTGGGGAATCGGTTACCCGCCCGGATCTCTATTGGAAGAATAACTTTTGCGGGAGTCTGGGGTTGCTTGAGGCAATGCGCCTAGGCGGAGTGAAACGGTTGGTTTTCTCAAGTACCTGTGCCACCTATGGGATCCCCGAGCGCATTCCGATGGACGAGACGCTTCCCCAATCCCCAATCAATCCCTATGGCCATAGCAAACTAGCCATCGAGAAGGCGATCACGGATTATGCAAATGCCTATGGTATCAAGGCTGCAAGCCTCCGCTATTTCAATGCGGCAGGAGCGTCAGCCTCCGGGGATCTTGGAGAAGACCATTTTCCCGAATCGCATTTGATACCGCTTGCCCTTCGCGCTGCCCAGGGAGTGGCCAATCCCCTTTGCGTTTTTGGAACCGATTATCCAACCCCTGATGGGACCTGCATTCGCGATTACATCCATGTCGATGATCTGGCGGAGGCCCATCTTGCCGCCCTTTTGCACCTGGAACGGCAACCTGCCAATACCCACGAGGCGTTCAACCTTGGCACGGGACGAGGGCACAGCGTCCATGAAATCATTAGCTGTTGCGAAAAAATTTCTGGCCGAACTGTTCCCTACACCATTGGATCGCGGCGGCTTGGTGATCCTCCCTTTTTGGTTGCCGATCCTGGCAAGGCAAACAGGGACCTTCATTGGTCTGCCAGGCACGATTTGAATTCCATTGTCCAATCCGCCTGGAATTGGCACAAAAATCATCCGAATGGTTACAAAATGGTCAGGCCATGATATTTTTGGCAAGGATCTTTGTCGGATTGCTTTGCCTGGTTTTGGTCCAACCTGTTGTTTTGGCGAACCCTTTCCTCCAAAAAGTCCCCGTTCAGCCGGATCAGGTATCGTATCCCTGGCAGAAACCACTGCTTAAAGGGCCCACCTACAGCATTAGGGAGTTAGCCTGGAAGGCGGATCTGGTATTAAGGGTGGAATCCGGGCCTTTGAATACCTGGAAGATTCGGGAAGTCGCCTATGGAGGCCCCGTTACCGAAGTGCCACCTTCCCCAATGCCTGATACCTACCCAAGGGGTTCCCGGGAATGGATTGGATTTTGGCGATCAACCCCGGGTGGATATGAATTGCTTCCCACCGGAATCAGGGCCCAAAACGCCGAGGGACAGGTTTGGATTCCAGGTCAGGCGGATGCAGGGTTTGAGTATGGCCAATTGATGGATGATTTGAAAACAGACTTGAAGGCGTTGATAATTCTGAAAACCGATTGGATGATGAAAGACCGGATTGTACGAAACCGGAAAATATGGCAGTGGGCCAAAGACCGGGAAAATCAATTCGGGGGAGGAATTACAAACGCTGGTTCCATGGGTTGGGGTTCTGTAGAACAGGACCTGCTAATGGAAGTCATGCTTGGCCCGGACGATGTCCTAGCCTGGGAAGCACTCAACCTCTATGCCCGCACAAATTCCAATGAAATGCCCCCCTTAAAGGAGATATTTGCTTCCACCAGTCGGCGAGAAATGCTCCTGCGCAAGGCCAGAATGGCCGCACTTTCCGGGGAAAGGGTTCGTGCCCTTTTGGTTTTGGGGAGCCCATTTACTTGGCAATCCGGGTCCACGGAAGGGCAATGGACCACTCTCAATGGTATTTTGAAAACAGCCGTCCAAAATCCATCTCCTGAGCTATCCAAGGCGACGCTTGGGGCCATAAAGATGTTGGCATCGTTTGCGCAATTGGAACCTGACCTTCTCGAGTTGGCTTGGAAACGGTACCTGGAAATGGCACCAGGAGTGGATCGTGCCCATTGGGCTGGAATCCTGGCCCGAATTCTCGGGACGGAGGTTTGGAAACAGCGTACTGGTAATGAGGCGGGCTTGGTGGTTGCTTTTGATAAACTTGTTTGGTCCGAAAATCAAATTTCCTGGACCCTTTCACGGATTGAAGGCAAGGGAGGATCCCAACCCGTGCAACTCATTCGGGAAAAGCTTGATGAAAAGGGAAAGGTGATCGAAACCCAAACCAATCCGCTTGTTGACAAGGAAACCAAGCCTTGGAACCAGGAAAAACCGCTTCAGGGAGAATGGAATGCAACCACATGGCCAACAGGCCTTTGGAGGATTCAGGCCGTATCAAAAACCACCCCGGAATGGAAATCCGAACCACGGCAACTTCAAGTAATCAAACCTTTAAAGTTACCCGGGATTACCCCACCCGGTATTGGGACGATCAAGGTTGTGATCGACCCGCCCAATCCAAAGGGCCGGTAAGGCAGCATTACCCCAAGTTACGCAGTTGGAGTGATTTTTTACGTTTTTTTGGCCTTTTTTTGGACCCGGATTGTGGTTTTTCCCGGGAATTTGGAGTATGTCGGGTTCAAAACGGCATGTAGTCCCGACCAAGTTACTTGATATTTCCCGCTACTTGTGCGATTTTAACAATGGGGTTTGCAATTGTTCGCGGATCCTCTGAACGGATTTCAACCATTTGCCTTGGTTTGAGGGGTTGAATTTCGGTGGGGAACAAGAGGCCCATGTTTCAATCTCTCGCCTACATTTGGTTCGTGGTCCAATGGATCGGGCTTTCAGCCCTCAAATATTTGGGGGGGTCCGAAACCTGGGCCGTTGGCCCAGGCTGGTATAGATCGGGCCTTTGGCCCGCAGAACCAAAACGGCGAGGGTATGATTTGACCGGATCGTATTTGTC
>SYLG01000110.1 GCA_005808665.1 Planctomycetia bacterium
AACCGCTTCAGGTGTTGTCTGGAGCCACCACCTCGGAGTCGGGAATCAACCCGGTGCGGTTATTCGATAGCATCTTCATGTCCATGGCTCCACCTTTTTTGATTAAACTACGCCAAACCAGATTTTGGTCTCACTACATGTTGACACAGGGGGGTTGGCGCGGCACTCGGCAATGTTGTCAGGCAGCAACTCGATGCCATAGATGCACAACAGCCCAAGCAGGGCGTAGTGTCGTCGCCCGAAATCGGACTTGCCATATTTCCGTTCCACTGAGGCGGGCTTGCGGCTTAAGGCCTGGACCAGGAAATTGCCGTTTCCACACGCTGGTTCCAGAAACCGGGAGTCGATCCGGTCGGATTCGTCCCTGACCAAATCGAGCATTGCCCCGACCATCAAGGGGGGAGTAAAAACCTCCCCGTGGTCGGTGACCCGTTGCCTGGATTTGACATAGCCTTTTGAGTCATCCATCGGAGGAGATTCTTCCCTGGGGTTCCCTGGATTTGGCGACCCAAGGAAATGAGGCAGGGATCAAAAACCATGGATTGGGAAAACGCCTGATCCGCCGCCAAGGTTGATCAGCTTGTTCGATTCAATTTAGGGAAAACCGTTAAAAACCTCGGTCCCCCTGCTTTTTCCCTGCCCGGGTTATTGTTTCTGGTTATCTCTACCGAGGGGGATCCCAATAATTTTTAGGTCCATAATGCGCCATACCAGGCGAATAATAGAAAATTTAACGGTCATTTCGCCTAAAATGACGAATTATAAAAAGTCGTCTAAGATGGCGAATAGGATTGTTATTTGCCGTCTATTCGCCATAATAGGCGTATTATGAAAATCTCAACCCAATTGACCGATGATGGCATACTCCGTGAGTTGGGTGAAAGGCTCGCCGGGATCCGCCTCGGGTTCAACCTGACCCAGGCGAAGCTGGCCGAACGGGCCGGGGTGGGTAAACGCACGGTCGAGAGGCTCGAAGGGGGGGAGGTCGCCACCCAGTTTTCGGTGTTTTTGCGTGTTTGCCGGGTTTTGGGTTTGTTGGACCATTTGAACGCCCTGATCCCCGAGCCAACACCCAGCCCGATGGCCCAGCTAAAATGGCAGGGCAAAATGCGCCGAAGGGCTTCCGGCAAAAAAACATCGTCAAGCGATTTGGCTCAATGGACCTGGGGTAAGGCGAAATGATTGCCAGGGTCCAGATGTGGGGTAGGACCATTGGCGCCATCTCCATGGAGGAGGGGCGCGCATACGGTTCCTTTCAATACGACCCTGCTTTCGCCCGGAGCGGGATTGAGCTTTCGCCTTTGACTATGCCCCTTGGGAACCGGGTGTATGAATTCCCCCTGTTGGCCCGTGGGACCTTTCATGGGCTTCCAGGACTATTGGCGGATTCCCTGCCCGACAAGTTTGGCAATGCCCTGGTGGATGCCTGGCTGGCAACATGGGGGCGCACGCCCGGAAGTTTTGGCCCCATCGAGCGGTTGTGCTACACGGGAACCCGGGGAATGGGAGCGCTGGAATTCGCACCTGGTCTGGGGCCCAGATCGCGCCTGGCCAAAAAGATGGAAATCGATGCGATGGTCCGCCTGGCCACGGAGATTCTGACCCGGCGGAAGGAGTTCAAAGCCAATCTGGGCGGCAAGAGCCGGGAAAAAGCCCTTCAGGAGATTCTGCGAGTGGGAACTTCTGCTGGGGGGGCTCGGGCCAAGGCGGTGATTGCCTGGAACAGGGAAACCAACGAAGTCCGCTCGGGGCAGGTCCACGCCGGGGATGGTTTTGAATATTGGCTGCTCAAATTTGATGGAGTTTCGGGAAACAAGGACAAGGAAGGGGAAGACCCAAAGGGTTACGGCACCATCGAGTTCGCCTACCACCTTATGGCCAGGGCAGCGGGCATCATCATGAGTGATTGCAGGCTATTGGAGGAAAATGGCCGGAAACATTTCATGACCCGCCGCTTTGATCGGCTAGCCGGAGGCGAAAAGCTGCACATGCAGTCGCTTTGCGCACTTGCCCATTTCGATTTCAACCAGCCGGGTGCCTATTCCTACGAACAGGCGTTTCTGGCGATTCGGCAACTGGGCCTCCCGATGGCGGCGGTGGAGGAACAGTTCCGCCGGATGGCGTTTAACATCCTTGCCCGAAACCAGGATGATCATGTGAAAAACATTTCTTTCCTGATGAATCAAGAGGGGGAATGGTCCCTTGCCCCGGCGTTTGATGTGACTTACAGTTATAACCCTAACGGGTCGTTCACGGCATCGCACCAGATGACCATGCAAGGGAAACGGGACAGATTTACCCAGACGGATTTTGAAGCCTGCGCAAAGTCGGCACTTATGAAGCGGGGCCGGGCCCGAACCATCCTCGATCAGGTCCAGACGGCTATCTGCCGGTGGCCCGAATTTGCAACCCAGGCGAACATCCCAACCGCCTGGCAGGAAAAAATCCGGAGAACTCACCGGTTGTCCCTACCCAAAGAGTGAGACAGGGTGGATCCCAAAGGCGAGCCACAACGCAGAGAAAAAAGGGTTAAATGGGAAATTGGCCTATCATTCTTTCCCCTCTTGGTCTTGGCGGCTTGGCGTGAGATTTCCGGATTTGCATCATTGCCCTGCCCTTGGCCAGGGGGGGTCATCTCCCCAGGAAACCCAGGGAAGTCCACGGGCCTGTCTCACTTCGTTTATGGTTAAAACCCCCAATCGAAGATCGGTTTCCTGCTGACGGAGGGCCATTTTCCGGTCTTCAGGGACAGGATGATCCGAAGCCAAAAACAAGCGACCCGTCGGATCGAACCTTCGTACCAGACACTCGTTGAGGCGATCATCCCGGCGACGCAATCGGGGCAGGATCGCCAGGCTCATATGTTGTTCCCGGGCCGCTTGCAGGTTGGCAAGGTTGGTCTCGCTGGTCAAATAGGCCAAAGGCACGCCAAAGGCGTTGGCGATTTCCTCCCTTGTCGCTCCCGCTTCCGCAAGATGGGCCATGTCCGCCGGGGAATATTGAATGGTGGATACCTTGAAATCGGCATCGGTGACAAGGAGTTTGCCTGAACCCCCTTTGCCAAACCGCTGCTGCCACCGCGATTCGATCCGGGCCACCTCCTCCTCGCCAAGGGGTTGATTGGTGGAAAGGACCACACCGGGTACGGCAGCGTTTTCCCAAAGGCCACGGCGGTAGGCGTGAAAGCGGCTGGCCAGGGCGGCAGGCTCAAAGGCCGCCCGCATCGGCCCGAAACCTGGACCATAAATATCCTCCAGAAACGGGACCCGGAAATGGATCACCCTGCCTCCCTCCAAAAGGATCGGTCCGCCCGAACTGTCGAGTACCCAGGAACCTGCATCATCGCCCCCCGCCTGCCGCATGCGCTGGGCGGGCAGAGGCCAGATCGACCCGGGTGGATCCCCTTCCAGCCACCAATAGGCGTTGCCCAAAACCTCCATCGACAAAGCTGTCAATTCCAACAGGTCGTGCCCGTTCATCTGGTCGTTTACCGACCGCAATAGTTCAAGAATGGGATGCTCGGTAATTTCGTGGATGTGCGTTCCTGACCGCATCGGCACGGAAAGGTTCCTGGCATCCACACTTTTTCCCATACCTTTGGCAGGCAACGGATCATTGGGCCCACAACGAAGGTAAAGCCTGGGGACAAAACTGGCACAAACCCCGGCGTTGATCGTGGCACAGGCATAGGCAGTCGTCCGAAGCTCGGCAAGCAACTCCCGTGAACCTGGGGCCCTTTGGGTGGAGGAGGCCATTGTTCGATACGGGCCATGCGCCCAAGGGGGAATTGCGCCCGGTTTGGCTAACCGGTTTTTTGAAAGGATGGCCTTGATCCAGGCGAGCATCATCGTTCCTCCAAAAGAGTCCATAAACCGGAATCGGCGGGAATAGTCTGGGCGGATTGGGGAGAGGTTGGCCGGGATGGCGTTCCCCTTTTGTCTATCCCCATGACCAAATACCGAAGGGCCGCAAGGGCATGGTTATCGGCATCTAATGGCGACCCGTGCGATGGCTCTCCAGAGGCCTCATCTGGCCAACGATAAAGCGAAAACTCGCGGACCAACGCCGGGCACTTTACCGGGTCGATGCTCAAACGCCCATTGCGGATCCGACTTGTGACACAAGCGAGTCCCGGATCGATGGCGTTGATGCCCGGCCGAACGATAATACCCGCCCGGCGAAGCTCTTCAATCTCGGTACGGCCCGCGGGATCTGCCCACCAAACAACCCCCTTGGGCAAACCACGGGCATGATCGCTCAATGGGGTTTGGGCCATCACCCGTTCTCCCTGGAGGCAGAGGTGACCATCCGCCAAAAGGGTTCCCCAGACGGCGGCAAAGGGATTGCGCCATCCAAAATCGATCCCTCCAACCATCCTGCCCGGGAGGTCCCCTCCCGGTTGGCAGGTAAGTGTTTTTTCAAAGTCCGGATAGACCAAGCCCGATCCCGAGACAAACTCGCAGCCATATTCCTGGCGAATCCACCGTTCCCCCAGCGACCGGGATTCAGTGTCGATGAACCGGGGTGTTATCCTTGGACAATTCTGCCAAGGGACCCGGATGCGGCTCCATGGGTTGGTGCCTGTCCATTCCTCATGAAACCAACCCCGTTTGCCAAACGGCGTCGATAGGGCTACCAGTTTCCCCTGGCTAGCGGCAAGCATCGGCCGCACGGACTTGTACAAATCATCCTCCACCCGCGACGCTTCGTCGATCACCAGCAAACTGACTCCACCAATGCCACGAATGGTTTCCGCCCTTCCGGGTAATGCCAAAACCCGGGAGCCGTTGGCAAAGTCGATTTTGCCAAGGCCCCGGCCCCGGATGGCTACGGGATGGTCAAGGGCCTGATGACCAAGCACCACCTGGCGGAACAATTCCATGGATTGCCGGAGGCACGGAGCGATAACCACGACGGGCCGACCGGGACAAATCAGGGCCCGATGCAATGCAAGTGCGGCGACGATGGTCGTTTTCCCCACTTGGCGGGAACAGTTGAGCAGCATTCGACCGGTTGGGGAAAGTAAAATATCCCGCTGCCAGGGATCCGGTTCCATGCCCCGGGCCCGGAGGATCCAGGCCGGGTCAAATAGCCAAGGTTGGATGCCCCTTGGGGGCGGGTGTTTTTCAAGGCGCATGGGATCCAGGGTAAACGGGATTTGCACCCGGGTGCAGGGGGACAAGCATCCCTTGGGTCCGGGTTAATGGAGGTTCTTTCCCAATAGGTGGGGGAACCATCTATCATGCTGGCCAATCCCTGCCATGCACGGTTTTAATTCGTAAGCTAACCAAGTTAAAAGTCGCAGGGGCATTCGCTCAAAGCGGAGCATCCACCGGATTAGTTGCGACAAGACAGGGAAAAAGGCCCGGGGTTTTTCCCGCAAGAATCGGAGAGTCATCGTGAGTATTGTGCGGGTAGGCTTGGGTGAGGAAAGATCGTTTGCGGCCGGATATGAGGCGATTTTTGGAGGCGGTACAACCAAGGCTGCTGCCAAGAAGGTTGTTGTCGTCGCTAAAAAAAGCGGGGCCAAAACCCAGGCGAAAAAGGCTCCGGCGAAAAAGGCCCCCGCCAAAAAAGCCAAAAAGTAAAAAGCTTGCTTCCAGGTTGGATCTTCTGCATCCCTTGCGCCTCCGGCCGACCGCTACGGTCCCCCGGAGGCGTTTCGCTTTGATGTCCACCGACTATACGAGCGTCTCGAAACCACGCCGGATGATCGCCGCCATAAGCCGTCGCCGTTCCTGCAAAAAGTCTTGATATTCCATGTTTTCCCAACTTTCCGGCAGTCCATGAAGGTCATTCATGGTTTTCCATTCGATTGCAGAGAAACGATCACGCATCTGCGGGACATATTCGGAAGGAGGTGTATCACTGATGGCAATGTTCTCAGGCCATTCCAATAAAGCATAATTCGCCATCTGGTTAATTACCTTTTGATCTGTGATGGCCTGTTTTTCAAGCCAGGCACGCGGAAACAAGTGATGTCTTTCCAATGCCTTTTTTTTGGTTTGAAGAGCTGGATCAATCAGGTCGCTGATTTTTTTGTGGGAAAAAAGCACCGGTGCGTTCAAGCGATTCTGGGCCGCCACATAGGCGAAAAGTTCTGGGTTGCGGGCCGAGGAACTTTCCAAGGCAGCTGGTAGTGTGATTCCCCAGAAATCATTAGTCAGTGAGGAGACCATTACATGGTTTAGGGCATCAATAAACCCTTGATGAGTCGTGACACCCTTGAGACGATTAAGATCGCCGTCCATTACAGACTCTGGCGAACCGGTGTAACGGCCGGTGAGAGAGCTAAAGAAGAACCACCTTCCAATTGCTTTCTGAAGGTGATGTTCGGAAACACCGCATCGGCCGTGACCAAGCAAATAGAATGCGTAGGCGAAAAGGAGAGCGTTCTTCGACGATACCATGGCACCGCTACGGAAGCCGCCGCCAATCAAGGCACTCATGAATTGGTGCCACTGGGTGAGGTCCAAAACTTTAGCCTGGGCTGATTGTAGCACGTTGAACTGTTCTTGCCGTCGCTCAGGGGAGAATTCCCCGGTATCAAGGTCCTTTCCCCGTAATACCTGATAGACACTTTTCAAAACTCCTCGGCCAAAACCTATGGCAATAGCCACACGCAGCAACTGGTCGGGGTCCGGCTGAATGAAATGGTTAAAGGGCGAAGGCCCTTTTCCAGGAACCGGCGGCAGACGCGAGGCCTGGCAAAAATCTTCCAGGGCATGTCGGCCTTCATCCCAAAACACCGAGAGAAGCGTCAGAATAAAATCAGCCTGATTGAGAGTCACGCCTTCGCTGTTGATCCGGACGAAAATATTGGCAACCTGTTCCTCATCGACAGTCGGGGCAATCTCCAATGCCGTGAAAGGGTACTTCTGCAAGTCAAAGAGTCGATCAAGGTTATGGCTAATCTGGTCCTCTTCATCTTTGGTGAGTGATGTTTTTGCATTCAATGACTCAAGAAAGCCTTTCACAAGGTGGAAACTGGATTTGCCGGAAGCCCATAATTTGGAAATGTTGGAAATCCACTCCGGGTCTTTCCGAATCAGGGCATTGCCAACCTCAAATGCGCCGTCTCGGGGCCGAAATGCGATTTCGATTTGTCGCTCTTTGTAGTCCTCATCGAGTACTTTCTTGCCACGGAAAACAGCGAAGAGCGATGTGAGTCGTTGTTGGCCGTCAACGATCAGTCGCGATGGAGCGGTATGCTGTTTTGAACCAATGCCGATCTGCTTAGCCCCGTTAATCTGGGTATTTTCCCAGAAAAGCAAATTTCCAACCGGAAATCCTCGATACATCGAATCGAACAGGTCACGCACCTTGGCGTTAGACCAGACGAATGGGCGTTGAATATCGGGAAGGCCAATATCGCCAATGTCGATGTAGTGGAGTAGTCCGGAAAGATCATAATCTACTTTCTTGAAGCATGTCTTGAGTTCATTCATCTTCATTTCCAATCATTTTAATAGTATTTGTCCTGGATTTAATCAATGAATAGGTCTTGTAATTGTAAATTCCATCCTGACTTTGTCAACGATGTTTCAGTTTAGGTTGAGGTGCGGGCAGGAATACAAGTGGGAGCATTCCAATGGATATGGTTGGAAGGTTTCACTCAGGTCAACGAATTTCTTAAATACCACTGCGTGACTACCCTATTTCCTAACCTGCCTAGGGTGGGAAAAAGGAGGCATTCCACCTAAAAAAGAGGGGAAAGCCCATGATCCTTTGGGAGCCAGGAAATGAACGCCTCTGAAATTGTGGACCAATTGAAATCCCTGGGAACAGAACCCTACAAAAAAATCCTGCAAAACCATGGCATCCCGGAGCCCTGCTTTGGCGTAAAAATTGAGGAATTGAAAAAATACCAGAAGCGGATCAGGCAGGACTACCAATTGGCCCTGGACCTTTATGATACCGGCGTTTACGATGCGATGTACCTTGCTGGCCTCATCGCCGACGATAAAAAGATGACCCAAAAAGACCTGCAAAAGTGGGTTGCCAAGGCCCATTGTGGCATGCTTTGGGACTATACCGTCCCCTGGGTTGCCGCCCAAAGTAACCATGGACGCACATTGAGCCTGGAGTGGATCGATTCCAAAAAAGAAAATGTCGCCTCGGCGGGCTGGTCCACTTTGGGAAGCCTCGTTTCCATCACCCACGATTCCCTGCTGGACATGGTGGAACTGAAGGGGCTTTTGGGTCGGGTCCAGAATACGATCCACCAACAGCCCAATTGGGTCCGCTGTTCCATGAACCATTTTGTCATTGCTCTTGGTTGCTTTGTCAAGGAACTAACGGACCTTGCCATCCTTGCGGGGGAGAAGATGGGCCCGGTATCGGTAGACATGGGGAAAACGGCGTGCCAAGTCCCTTTTGTCCCGGATTACATCAAAAAGGTGCAAAAACGGGGAACCATCGGCAAGAAACGCAAATCGGCGAAATGCTAAACTCCGCAAGGGCGTGGGAGATGGGGGGATTGCTCCTAAAAAGGTGGGTAGCCCATGGTCACCATTCGGGAGCAATACCATGACCGCAGATGAAATCGTTGAACAATTTCGCAAGCTGGGTTCCGAGGGCTACAAAAAGATCCTCCAGAACCATGGGATCAAAGAGCCCGTCTTCGGCGTAAAAGTCCAAGACATGAAAAAGATCCAGGCAAAGGTCAAAAAGGATTATCAACTCGCCCTGGATCTTTTTGACACCGGGATTTACGATGCGATGTACCTGGCGGGGCTCATCGCCGACGATAAGCGGATGACCAAAAAGGACCTGAAGCATTGGGTAACCAAGGCCTATTGCCGCTATCTTTTCGAGTTCACCATTCCCTGGGTTGCGGCGGAAAGTAACCATGCCCGGGAAATGGCTCTGGAGTGGATCGAATCCAAAAAGGAGTTTGTTGCCAGTGCGGGTTGGTCCACCCTCAGGAGTTTTGTTTCCATCAAACCGGATTCGGAACTCGATCTTGTCGAATTGGAAAAGCTGCTGGAACGGGTGAGGAAAACCATCCATCAACAACCCAACGCCGTCCGGGGGGCGATGAACGGATTTGTCATTGCCCTGGGTTCCTATGTCACCTCCCTTTCAGACAAGGCTTTGGATGCGGGGAAGGAGATCGGCGAGGTTTCGATCGACTATGGCGACAATGCCTGCACGGTGCCCTTTGCGCCGGATTACATTGAAAAAGCGATTCAGCGCGGCACCCTCAGGAAAAAACGCAAATCGACGAAGTGCTAATACCGGATCTTTTTTATCCTCTGGCAAGGGCCATGAGAACTTCCTCCGCCCTGCCCAGCGAAGCTATGGGTATGGACTCGGCTGCGGTGTGGGCCAGACGAATGTCCCCGGGACCAAATACCACCGTCGGGATACCCGCCTCGGCAATGGTGGAAGCGTCGGTGCCGTAGGGAACCGCCTCGATAACAGGCTCCATGCCACAATGCAAAAGGGCCTTCGCAAGGGCCTCTCTTGCGATGTGTTGTTTTGGACCATCGAGCCCCGGACAACTCATCCAGGCCTTGGGCAAGTCGAGCCAATCCGGCCAACCGGAAAGCCCGGTTTCCAGTGCCATCCGAAGCATGCTGTCGGCCATGGCGGGGGTTTCATCCGGGGCGATCCGCCGGTCGATTTCGATGGAACAGAGATCAGGAACGGTGTTGACGCTGATTCCTCCCTGAATGCGGCCGACGGAAAGGGTTCCCGGGCCAAGCAGCGGATCTCCTGGGCGGGAGGAGAGTGCGGCCGCATGAGCCTCCAGGAGGGCGAGGACCTTGGCCATGCGGTAAATGGCGTTTTGGCCCATGTTGGGCCTTGAGCTGTGGCAGGGAACCCCTTTGGTGGACAACAGCCACCGGGCGACGCCTTTGTGGGCATTCACGATATGCAGGTCGGTCGGTTCGGCGACAATGGCCAGGTCTGGCCTGGCTCCGCATAAGTCAGTCAAATCCGATCCCTTATGGAGCATAAGGCGTTGGGCCCCCAAAAAGGTGTGCTCCTCGTCTACCGTCAGGGCTAGGACCACCCGGGCCCCGGGGAGGCGATCCCGTTGCAACCGTTCCAGGGTGCCAAGCATAACGGCCATGCCTCCCTTGACATCGCAGGCTCCGCGGCCAAACACCTGGCCTTCCCGGATTTCGCCCCCAAATGGGGCCACCGTCATCCCTTCTACCGGGACCGGGTCCTGGTGCACCTCGAAGAGGATGGTGCGGGTGGGAGCAACCGGAGGCTCATAAACGGCGATGAGGTTTTGACGCAGAGGGGCCACCTCCTGCCGGAAGGGCCGAAGTCCTTTTTTCCGAAGCCAACCTTCGAGGAAATCGGTCAGGCGATGCTCGTAGAAAACCTCCGGCGGAGCTTCGGCCCGGCCCATGGGATTGATGCTTGGGATTTGGATCAACCGGGCCAAAAGATTGGCGAGTTCGTGGGATCGGCTGGGATCGGTCATCCGGCGGACCTCCTGTTTGCAAGGATTTCATGCCAAATGGGCATTGTACACCAAGGCCCGTATCCTGGGGGGACCCAATGTTGTCAGGCAACCGATTGCCTGCCCAAGGGGGGACCGGGGCAAACACAATACCAACTTTGCGAAAAGAACCTTGACCGATTGCCTGCCCAAGGGGGGATCGGATCTGGCGATTATCCGTAGCGGTCCTAAATTGAACGAATCGCAAAGATTGACCCGGTGAAGATCTGGCCTTTGCAAATCAAGAGAACGGTTCCCTATGAAGATTCACGAGTACCAGGCCAAGGAACTCTTGGCAACGGCTGGAGCCCTTGTACCAAGGGGTTTGGTTGCCACAACTCCCGAACAGGCGGTTGCCCACTTTGACGCTTTCGGGGGCAAGCCGGTGGTTCTCAAAACCCAGGTCCACGCGGGGGGTCGTGGAAAAGGCCGGTTTGTCGGGGGGCCTGCCGATTTGGGCGGCGTGAAATACATCACCCAGCGAGACAAAGTTGCCCAGGTGGCCAAGGCGATGTTGGGCCAGTCTTTGGTGACCATCCAAACCGGTCCCGAGGGACAGGTGGTCTCCACCCTTTTGGTTCAGGAAGCAGCGGACATCGACCGCGAAATCTACCTTGGCATGGTGCTTGACCGCGAAAAGGGGGTACCGGTCATGATGGCCTGTGCCGAGGGGGGCGTCGATATCGAACATGTCGCGGCGAACACCCCGGAAAAGATCCTGAAGGCCTATGTTTCTCCCGAAGCGGGGCTCCTCCCCTGCCAGGCCAGGAGGCTTGCCTATGGCCTGGGCTTTGCCGGCGAGCAATCTGCCAAGGCCGAGGCCATGATGATGTCCCTTTCGAAGGCGTATCTCAAGCATGATTGCGCCTTGGCAGAAGTGAACCCCCTGGTGGTCACCCCCTCGGGCGAGGTCATGGCTCTTGATGCCAAGATGACCTTTGATGATAATGCGTTGTTCCGCCATCCCGAAGTCGAAGTGCTTCGGGACCATGCCGAGGAAGACCCTGCCGAAGCCCGCGCCGCCAAGTCTGGCCTGAGCTTTGTGCGCATGGACGGATCGATTGGCTGCCTTGTCAATGGGGCGGGCCTTGCGATGGCGACCATG
>SYLG01000019.1 GCA_005808665.1 Planctomycetia bacterium
CACATGATCCACTTTAAATCCTTTCAGGTTGGGGTTGGATTTGATTTGCCAGGGGTCATATTTTGGTCCCAAAAAACCGCCATGCTGCCCCGGCCAAATCAAGGGGCCTTCCCCTAAAAAAGTGGGAAGGGTCACGCCAGCAGGAATTCCTTCAGGGGGCAGGGCAAGGTAAGCGGTCCCTGCCCCATAACAGGGCCAATCATCCCGGGAAAGCGGCTTGTCAAAACGAACTCCGGGTTGAAGGGACCCGGTTAAAATGTGGTGGGTTGCTGCGGTATGATTATTGTCTTTGTGGGCAAAGCTTCTTACCAAGGTTAGCTTGTTGGCACGGGCAGCCAAAAGAGGTAAATGTTCGCTTAAAAGGACTCCAGGAATGGGTGTTTTTGATACACCAAATTCTCCTCGGATTTCCGTAGGTGCCTGGGGCTTTGGATCAAGGGTATCAATGTGGCTGGGGGCACCAGTCTGAAAAACCAAAATCACGGCTTTGGGTTTTTGGAAAGTCGGAATTGCCTGAACAGGGGATTGCAACCAGCCCTCAAGCCCTAAGCCCAAAAAACCGGAACAACCCAATTGAAGCATGGACCGACGGCTGGTTGGAACGGCTGGGAAATATTCCATGGCAAACCCTTTTCACGGGGAAGAAACAAACCAATTTTGAACTCATCGGCCAGTAGTGGTGGGTCATGGTAGTATAGCCTGAAAAGTGGGGGAAAGAAAGCCCCTTCTCAACCCTAAACTTCATCCATTATTCCAAATCGATCACTTTAAACGCCGTTTCCTTTCAACATGATAAAATTGCTGGGAGAAGTGAAGGAGCTTGAAACCATGGCTACCATGAAGGCGTTAGTCAAAAGCAAGGCGGCAAGGGGCCTCTGGTTGGAAGATGTTCCGGTCCCAACCATTGGAATCAATGATGTCCTGATTGAAATCCTCCGAACAGGCATTTGTGGAACGGACCTTCACATTTACGATTGGGACGCATGGGCTCAAAAAACCATTCCGGTTCCCATGGTGGTTGGGCATGAGTTTGTAGGGCGGATTGTGGAACTTGGGTCCAATGTTCATGATTTTCGCTGCGGAGACTTTGTCAGCGGAGAGGGTCATGTCGTTTGTGGGAGGTGCCGGAATTGCCTTGCTGGGAGGCGTCACCTTTGCAAGGATACCAAGGGGGTGGGGGTTAACCGGTCCGGTGCTTTTGCAGAATACCTTTCCCTGCCCATGACCAATGTGTGGCACCATGAAGGGGAGATGTCCCGCGATATCCAGGCGATTTTTGATCCGTTGGGAAATGCAGTCCATACCGCCTTGCAATTTCCGGTGTTGGGTGAGGATGTTTTGATTACCGGAGCCGGACCCATTGGAGTCATGGCGGTAAAAGTGGTTAAACACGCAGGGGCCAGAAATGTGGTGATCACCGATGTGAACCCCTATCGCCTGGAATTGGCCAAAAAAATGGGTGCAACTTTGGCTGTGGATGTCAGGAACAGGGATTTGGCATCGGTACAAAAAGAATTAGGGATGAAAGAAGGGTTTGATGTCGGTCTTGAAATGTCGGGAAATCCCATTGCCTTCCGGGATATGCTGGCCAACATGTGCCATGGAGGTAAAATTGCCATCCTTGGAATTCCTAACCAGGAGCTAGCAATAGATTGGAATATTGTAATATTTAATATGCTTACTCTAAAAGGGATATATGGCCGTGAAATGTACGAAACCTGGTACCAAATGAGCGTTCTGGTCGGATCGGGATTGGATATTTCTCCTGTCATTACCCATCGGTTTCCTTATTGCGAATTTGAAAAAGGTTTTGCTGCCATGCATTCAGGACAATCCGGAAAAGTAATCCTTACATGGAAGGAGGGTTAGTCATGGCCCCTGATCGATTTCGGGAACACCTTTCCCAACAGGTCCAAGGCATTAAAACATCTGGTTTATTCAAGGCGGAACGGGTGTTAAGTACCCCCCAAAAAACACAGGTTTCGGTTGGGAGTAGCCCGGATGTTTTGAACCTTTGTGCCAATAATTATCTTGGTTTAGCCAACCATCCTGAGGTGCGGAAAGCTGCCAGGGAGGCACTTGATCGTTGGGGCTATGGAATGGCAAGTACCCGTTTTATTTGTGGGACCCAGGAGGTCCATAAACAACTGGAAAAGGCCTTGTCATCGTTTCTTGGAAAAGAGGAAACAATACTTTATTCTTCGTGTTGGGATGCCAATGGTGGACTGTTTGAAACCATACTGGGGCCAGAGGATGCCGTGATATCTGATGAATTGAATCATGCCTCAATTATTGATGGAATAAGGCTTTGTAAAGCGGATCGATTACGGTATAAGAACAATTCCATGGAGGATTTGGAATTAAAATTAAAGGCAACAATAGCCGCCAGGTATCGCCTGATTGCTACAGATGGTGTTTTTTCGATGGATGGAACTATTGCCAACTTACCAGCGATTTGTGATTTAGCGGATAAATATGATGCTTTGGTTATGGTGGACGATTCCCATGCAACAGGTTTTTTGGGTAAACAGGGCCGGGGAAGTCATGAATACCATCATTGCATGGACCGAATCGACATCCTAACCGGAACATTGGGTAAAGCCCTAGGCGGGGGTACCGGAGGATATACCGCAGGTTGTACTGAACTTATTCAACTGCTTAGGCAAAGATCCAGGCCCTATTTGTTTTCGAATTCATTGCCTCCGCCCATCGTTGCGGCAAGTTTGGAGTCTCTAAAAATCCTTAGGGAATCCACCCAATTACGGGATACGCTTGAAACCAACACAGCGTTTTTTCGAACCGAAATGTCAAACGCCGGGTTTAACATCATTCCGGGAGTGCATCCCATTGTCCCGGTAATGCTAGGGGATGCGGTTTTGGCAGGACGGATGGCGAATAAACTGCTGGAAAAAGGGCTTTATGTGATTGGTTTTTTCTACCCTGTTGTACCTTTGGACAAAGCTCGCATTCGGACCCAAGTGTCTGCTGCCCATTCCAGGGAGGAATTGAGTTTTGCGGTAAACGCCTTTCAGGCAACCAAAAATGAATTGGGGGTTTGACATGAGGAATACCCAATTAGGGCCTAATAGGTTTGTTGCATTTGGATTCTGTTTCTGGATTTTTTTATTACCTGAATCCCAGGGAAAAGACATCGATTTCGTCCATCAGGTTGCCCCCATTTTGAAAGAGTATTGTGGTAAATGCCATCTGGGAGAAAAGAAAAAGGGGGGCTTGTCCTTTAACACTCGCGCCCTGATGTTTATTGGCGGAGAATCCGGGCCTGTAATCCATCCGGAAAAACCTGAGGATGGTGATTTTTTCAAACGAATGCTTTCGGATGAAAAAATGTTAAGGATGCCTCCGGAGGGGCCAAGAGTTCCCCCTGAAATGGTGAAAATCCTCAAGGATTGGATTCGGGAAGGGGCAAAATGGGAAAGCGGTTATTCCCTGGGTGGGGTGCATTATGAACCTCCCTTGAAGCTGAAAAAAATTGCGTTGTCAAAGTTTAAGGAAGGATCGCAAAATCCAATTGATTCACTTCAATTCCAGGGTGGTAATGGCATTTCCATTCGATCTGCCCCTGACGAGGTTTTCCTCAGGCGGGTTTACTTGGACTTGATTGGTTTATTACCAACCCTCCAGGAGCAGGAAGATTTTTTGGCGAGTGTGGATCCTCAAAAGAGAATTACCCTTGTTAAAAACCTGTTAGCCAGGAATGGTGACTATGCTGAGCATTGGTTGAGTTTTTGGAATGACCTTTTGCGAAACGATTACACCGGGACCGGGTTTATTACCGGTGGCAGAAGGCAAATCACCAAGTGGCTTTACGATGCCTTGGCGAACAATATGCCCTACGACCAATTTGCCAGGGACCTGGTTGCTCCACCAACGCCGGAAAGTGCTGGATTTTCCGAGGGTATTCGTTGGCGGGGTGAAGTTAGTGCCGGGCAAACTGTAGAAATCCAGTTTGCCCAAAGCGTTGGCCAGGCGTTTTTGGGAATTAACCTCAAATGTGCCAGTTGTCATGATAGTTTTATTGACAGGTGGAAACTCGAGGAAGCCTATGGCATGGCAGCCATTTTTTCCGAGACACCGCTTGAAATTCACAGGTGTGACAAGCCGATAGGCAAAAAGGCCACTGCCTCCTGGCTGTTTCCCGAATTGGGAAATGTGGATCCCAAAGCTCCCAAAAAACTACGATTGGAACAGTTAGCCAAATTGTTAACCCAACCCGACAATGGCCGTTTTTCCAGAACAATTGTCAATCGGTTTTGGCAACGACTAATGGGCAAAGGAATTGTTCATCCAGTGGATGGAATGCAAAGTGAACCGTCTCATCCCGACCTTTTGGATTTTTTGGCAGGCGATTTGGCGGCAAATAAATACGACCTTAAACGGACCTTGTTTTTAATCGCCACAAGTCGTGCTTACCAAGCCGAAATTGTTGGCCATCCAATGGAAGCCATTTTGGGAAAAAATCAAATCCTTGGGCCCATGGAGAAAAGGTTGACTGCGGAACAGTTTTTGGATGGAATTTGGCAGATTACCGGAACGGCACCCCAAATTGGTGATGCGGTTATCAATCGGTGGAACCCTAAAAAAACCAACAACCCTAATGGGGTTGAGAGCAAAGCCAAGTGGGTATGGTCTGTGGCAGACAGTTCTCAATCACCGGCTGGTGAAACGGTAGTTTTTCGAAAGGATTGGAATATCAACAAACCTGTTTACGATGGTCATGCGGTAATTACCTGTGATAATCGTTACACACTTTTCATTAACCAAAAAAAGATTCACACGGGAAATAATTGGGAAAAACCAGATGTTGTTTCTCTGAAAAATGACCTTCAAATCGGAAGAAATGAGGTTTTGATTATTGCCCAAAATGGCGGATCCGGGCCAAACCTTGCGGGTTTGTGGTTGGACGCCAGGGTGTCCTCTCCTCAAGGTGAGTGGGTTTCGCTGGAAACCAATGAATCCTGGAAATGGACCAAAGCCTTGCCGGATAAAAACGGAAAATTTCTGGATCCCCCAAAGGATTGGAATGCTGCTTTTATTGTTAAACAGGCGGCGGTTTGGGATAGTAGACTTAAAGGGGAATTGAACACCTTGGCAAACCAGGGGATCATTGGAAAAAGGCCTATTCGGGCCTCGCTTGTAAAACGGGATTTTTTTATGGCCAATCTAGGCCGACCGAATCGTGATCAAATTGTTTCGGTTCGCCCAGAAGAATTAAACACGCTGGAAGCGATTGATTTGTCAAATGGACAAATCCTTGCTTCTCTGCTGGAAATTGGGGCCAAAGGCATCCTTGCCAAGAAGTATCAATCTTCGGAGGAATTAATACGGGAGCTTTTCCAATTGGCCCTGGTAAGGAAACCAACCAGCGAAGAGCTCCACCTTTTGAGCGAGGGTTTAGGTAACAAACCTGAGGTTCAAAGCATTCAGGATGTCCTTTGGGCAATAATTATGCTTCCGGAATATCAATTTATCCGGTAGCATGAAGAGGATTTTGGAGGGTTGGAAAAATGAAACAAGGTCCGTTGGGGCGACGCAATTTTTTAAAATCCATAGCTATGGCAAATGCTGCTGCATGGATGGCAGGCGAACCAAAACTTATGGCGTCCAACCCTGAAGGGGGCAAATTGATTCACCCTCCAGCCAAAGCAGATAGTATTATTATCCTTTGGATGGCGGGAGGAATGGCGGCACCGGATACTTTTGATCCCAAAAAATACATACCCTTTAAAGCCGGAATCCCGGTTGCCCAAGTGGAAAGCACTTTTCCAGCCATTGACACGGTGGTTGACAATATCAAAATCACCCAGGGAATGGAAAATATTGCCAAGGTAATGGATCGGGGAACATTGATTCGTTCCCATGTTCTTCCGGATCTGGGTAGTATTTTACATTCAAGGCACCAGTATCATTGGCACACCGGGTATGTCCCCCCGCAAACCGTTGCCTGCCCCCATATTGGGGCTTGGGTTTCAAGAGTCCTTGGGCCCAGGAATTCCGTCATTCCAGCATTCATCAATATCGGCCAACGCCTGGAAGGTGTTGGGGAACAGGAAGAGTTGAAGGCTTTTACAACAGCAGGGTTTTTAGGAGGCGAATATGGCCCAATGAATCTGCCCTTTCCGGAGGAAGCGGCGCAATCTGTACGGCCACCAAAGGGTATGCAACCATCAAGGTTTGAGAATCGTAATTCGCTCTATCGTCGATTGGTGGACAAGGCACCCAATCGGGAATGGTTAAGCGATTTTCAACAAAAATCAATGATGCGGTCCATGGATAACGCTTATCGGCTGTTGTCTGCAAAAGAACGGACCGCTTTTGATATTTCATTGGAACCTAAAGAAAGTCTGGAACAATATGATACCGGCCGGTTCGGCCGCGGTTGTTTATTGGCAAGGCGTTTGGTGGAAGCTGGGGCCAGGTTCATTGAAGTGACCACCGAATATGTTCCTTTTTTCAATTGGGACACCCACGCCAACGGGCATACCACCCTTGCCAACATGAAACAACAAATTGATCGTCCGGTTGCCAGGTTAATTTTGGACCTGGAAAGTCGTGGACTATTAGACCGGACCTTGGTGGTTTTGGCCAGCGAGTTTAGCAGGGACATGATCATGGAGGGAAAGCCTGGATCCAATGCGGCGGATCAAGCCACCGAAAAGGTGGATGTGCTTAAGGAACTGAAACATTACGGGCAGCATCGGCATTTCACAGGAGGTTCCTGTGTGATGTTATGGGGAGGGGGAGTAAAAAAAGGCCATTTATACGGAGCAACCGCATCCCAAAGGCCCTTTGTTGCCATAAAGGATGCCCTATCCGTAACCGATTTGCACGCCACCTTGTTTACCGGATTGGGTATCAGCCCAAAGACCGCATTCGAGGTTGAAAAACGCCCCTTTTATGCCACCGAGGATGGCAAAGGCGATCCGGCAATGGGGGTATTTGCCTAGTTCTTGGAGAGTCGAAAACTGATGAAGTTATCTTGGCCGGAAAAGGCTACCCCGGAATAGTCCCCCACCTTGATAGTTTTTAATGATTTCAACAACCTGCCATTCTTGGCGTTTAGTGTCGAATCGGGCCCATACAAGACAACGGAAAATAGTTAAAACGGTATTGGGATCCTTGAG
This sequence comes from Planctomycetia bacterium, assembly GCA_005808665.1. Classification (GTDB taxonomy): domain Bacteria; phylum Planctomycetota; class Planctomycetia; order Gemmatales; family Gemmataceae; genus SYLG01. Next base: position 7,143 of record SYLG01000019.1, read on the forward strand.
AGCCAAATGGGTTCCCCCAGGGTAGTAAGTTCGGGATCCTTCGAAATCATGAACCAAACAACCCTCATAGTGATTCATTCCACCGTATCCACCTACCCTACCATTGCGGGTATTTCGTTCATCAACCAAATAAAACTCCAATTCACCTCTATTGGTGGATTTAATGAGTTTGGCAGCGTCCACCCCATCAAACCTGGCCCTGGTTGGATTATCCGGGGAGGCATAAATGGCTACGGTGCTAAATTGGCCGGGTAAACCCAGAACATCATAAACATGCTTGAGAAAGTAAGAATTGCTGATGCAACTTGCCCCACCCCGGGTCCATGTTGTGGGTACCTTCCAGGCATCCATTTGGTCAAAATGAATGAGTGGATTGTAATGCTGATTTACATTTTTGCTAATTTCATGTACTAGATCAACAGTTGATAGGATTTTTTCATTAGATTCATAAGCCTTATCTACCAAATTAATAGCTAATTTTAACTTTGTACTATTAGGTTCTTCTTTTGGTGTACCTGAAATAAAATAGATATCAATATTAATATCATGATCGGAGCGGTTTTTGTTATTAGATTCTTTTTTATTATCATTAAACGATTCTATTCCTAGCGATGGAGAGTATTCTTTGAGTATTATAGTTTTTAATCCGATTTTTTTCGGTGTAGGAATGACAATTTTAGCGGAAGCATTTCCTTCGCTGTCGGAAGTAACCTCCTGGTCTTTTTTATCTCCATCGACAACAATCCATTTTTGATTCGGCCCGGATTGTTTTAGGCGGACTGTTATTTCCAAATCCTTGCCAACCATTCCGATCACACAATCGGCTGGGTGAACCTTGCCGCCCGGGACCTCAATTTCAATTCCAAACCCAAAAACCAAAAGCAAACTTGCTAACATTTGGCACCCACCCAATTCAGGACCCCATTTGGGTCCTATCCAGAATTCAAGTACTCATTCTAGGTGTTCGGTTATCAATTTCCGATTCAGTATTAGTCCAAGGTGTAGATTCCCAAAAAATATGGCATGGAAACGGCAAAATAAGACCAATCAGGTTACCTTTTTCACCCCTCCTTTTTGGCCTTGGGAAAAATAGGAAGATTGGGCGAAATCTTGTTTCCAAAAGCTAAAGGAATCGAAATAGCTATCGATTAGGAATTGAATTAAAGCCCAATTGCCGGATGAAATCCATTTCAAATCCTTAGGATTTGAAAATCTGACTGTCAAACCTTCCTTTTTGGTCTGCATCTGGGACCTGAATGGCTACTGGATCAAACCATTTTTCATCAAACTCGATTCTGGATCGTTTTTTCATGCTTAAATTGGAGGTAAGCGCAATGATTGCATCCGCCATAGCAACCGTACCATGGCATCTGGGAAGTTTTAAGCCATTGGCATAACCATCCTTACCCCAATTGCGGATACAGAAGGCAAAATCTTCCATTTCTTCGCGATAACCCCGGCTGACTGGGGCTCCCGTTGTTCCCGCAGGTCCCTGTGTGGCCGCACTAGCAGACGCCGCCGCCGGGCCCCAGGTTGAAGAAGCTTCCAGAGCGGGTTTTCCTTTTTCGGCTCCGGAAACGGAAACGACCGTAGCTTTTGGGGCCCCGGCTTTGCTGTTAGGGTTTTTTTCGTTGTAAAGCATTAGGCTAGTTTCACTTTCAACCACCATGGTTCCCCGTGATCCCGTAACACATTCCCCATAGGGTTCGAACTGGTTGGTGCTTATTGACGAATAGGTGACCACAACAACATCGTCTTTGTCTTTGAGGAGTTGTTTGCCATCACGGATAACAGTTTTACCGGTATCGTCTTTCTGGAAATAATTGTTTCCAGGGAATTCAAAAGTAACGAACACATGGTCGTCACTATCCCGGTCATTCCTATTCTTGCCATAAAAAGATTTTGTACCAACCCCAGTCACGGATAATGGGTGAACCTTGCCTAAAAATATGCTGCAGGCGTCGAGTTGATGGCTTCCTAATTCGGCCATTAATCCGCCCCCTGTTGCGTTGTATAGCCTCCAACGGATAAGTTCTTCCACAGATTCATAGCCATAAGCCTGAAGTTTTTTGGGATCATTCAGGGCATTGTATTCTTCCTGGGTAATGGGGTTAAACCAACCATCCCGATAAATGGGCTGGGGAATCTCCTTGGCCAAAGCCCCGTTTGCCATGGCATCCCATTCAAAGGGCCAAGTATTGTTACGGTGCCATTGGGCACGAATGTGGCGAATATCTCCCAGGATTCCCGATTTCAAAACCTCTGAAGCATGGGCGTAAAGCATGGAATAATGGCGTTGATGCCCAATGGAGAGGATTCGGTTGGTTTTATGGGCCACCTCGATCATTTTTTTGCATTGGCGAATGTTCCATGCCATTAATTTTTCACAAAGGACATGTTTCCCAGCCTCCATGGCCTTGATTGCGACCGGGGCATGGAGGTGGAGAGGAAGGGCAATCACAACTGCTTCAATGCTTGGGTCGGCCAGGATTTCTTCATAGCTATGAGTGATTTTGATTTTGTTGGCTTCCAATTCCCCGTAGACTTTTTTGAACCCTTTCCGGAGGGGAACTTTGGGATCCCCATTGAGGATTCGCTTTTGGTTGGATGGCCTTATGTCTGCTACAGCCACAAACCTGAGAAAATCCGGATTGTGTTCGCCAACGAGTATTCCACCTTCATCACCTGCCCCAATTAAAGCGGTACGAACAGGTTTGTCACCAAAACCTGTATATCCAAAATAGGAGGCGGCACTTACGGCCGCCCCTCCTCCCGCTCCGATCGCAAGGCTTTTCATAAAGCCGCGGCGGCTTAATTCACTCAATACATTGGCGGCATTGGCTCGCCCCAAGTCCTTCTGGTCCGCGGTCAAATCTAGTGCCATTTCAATCCCCTAAAAAAAATTCCCTTAGTTACACCCAACTTTAGGTGTGGTTTGATTTGGTTTGATTGGCCCGGAACCAACCAAACATCGCATCCACTCCAAACCAATACCCTGTGGGAAGGCTTGCCAAAACCAATAGGGCTACGCATTCGACCACATTCTTGTTCACAAAAATGTAATTTCCTTCATTCATGGGAGGGGCAGGCAACCAGGGAAACGATGGTTGCAATAGATAGGTGAAAAAAAGGAAAAGGGCCGCGCCAAAGCATGCTGACTTTGTTAGGCATCCGGCAAGCATTCCCATTCCGGCCAACAAAAGTGCATAGGCGGTGACCATATCAGAGATATACAAAAAATCGTTTTTGGGTCCTATTGGTCCCTTTGCCAATTTTTGTTCTTCATTGGGTAGGCTATCCAGTTTGGTTTTTAAGGTCGATGTATTGGCATTGTATTCGGCAAGCAGTTCAGCCCGCATCATGGCAGCGGCAGCTTTAAATTGCATTACCATGGCCTTTTCCACATCCTTGCCAATGGACCAATTAATTTTTAACGCCTCATCGACCTTGGCTTTGGCTTGCCTGAATTCTTCCACCCGCTCGGAAACACTAATTGTTTTCTCCACCGAACCGGTTGGAAAGTTGGTTTTGAATTCATGGGGAACCAGAATCCATTTTACAAGGGAAGCTTCCAGTTCATCACGCAGGCCCAGAGCGGCCTCAATTTGGGATTTGGAGAACTTGTAATGGGTTTCATACCGACCAATGAGTGCATTCCACTCTTCACGGACTTTGGAGGGAGCTTTAATGCCAAGTGGTAAATTGACCCCTTTCACGCCCGCGGGAATTTCACTAAAAGAAAGGATGATATCATCCGGGTTGGTAAGCAGGCCACGGAGGAAAGGTCCCAAGGGGCCAGTCGCCTCACGAAAGTAACCCTCACTGGAAAAAGGCCTGGATATTTCGCTTGGCCCTATCCATCGGGATTTCACCTTGAGAAATCCTTCAACGAAAAAGTGCCAACCAATGACCAGTCGCAATACAACCAAAAGCACGATAGCTGTGGTGGAGATCCGGTTCATCGGAGAAAAGCCTTCCCAATATTTGCCTATTCAATTGGAACCAAAATATCTTTCATTGCACCCAGAACGATAGGTCTTTCCCCTTTTGTTTTCTCTAATAATAGAAAACCTAACGAGGGGTTATCCATGGTCAGTTTTTCTGCCAATTCCATTCCGGATACAAAAACGGCAGTGGACAGGGCATCCGCTGTGGCCGAATCCGGTGCAAAAACCGTAGCAGAATCCAAACCGTTTGATGGATATCCAGACCTTGGATCCAGAACATGACCATAGGTCTTTCCAGCCACCTCGAATTTCTTGTAGGTGGTGGCGGATGTTCCAAGGGCACCATCCTTTAAACGAAGTTTGGCCATGGATTCCCCGGACAAGGGATGATTCACCTGTACCACCCAACCCAATTCCTCAGAGGGAGAGTCTCCTTTAGAATATATGCTGCTTCGGCCGCTGTGAAGCAAAAAGGAGGCATTTGGCAGTCTTGAAGATAACCATTTTGCCGCATAATCGATTGCAAAACCTTTGCCGATAGCTCCAAAATTCCAGTTGGCCTCACTTCCATGGTGTTTGATTTGGCGCTGGGTTGGATGGTATTCGATCCTTTGCATTCCGGCATTGTTAAGTATGGAATCAATTTCCGTTTGGATAGGCACACGAAATGGCCCCCGTAAAAACCCCCATGCCTGGATCAGGGAACCCATGGTGGGATCGAAGGCCCCGGTGGTTTGGAGCCAAAGTTTTTTGGAGTGGGTGCACAATTGCCATAGTGGCTCACTTAAGGTTTGCCAATTTCCAAGTGGACCGTCCCGATTGATTCGGCAAACCTCGGAAGTTGGTTGGTAGGCACTTAACAAACCTTCCAGGTGATCAATGAGGTCAAAACTTTTGTTGGCCAAATTGTGAATATCAGGCAAACCAAACGGAAAAGTCCATTCAAAAACAGTTCCCATTGCTTTTCGGGAAAAACGGATAAGTTGTGATTCTTGTAACCTGGGTTTTGGGAGTTGTTTTTCCAACAATTCCTTAGCAGGCTCCATCCCTTTGGAAATCTTTCCTGGATGGAAAAAATCTCGCCGATCCATTTGTCCAACTTCCGCTATTCCTCACCAATTACCATTTCCCGATCGTTTGGATCGATGTAACGAGTGTGCCTTTCCAACGCCAATATAACCGTTTTTTCTTCCCGTCCATCCGCCGAAACGGCGGTAGCTGGCAGAATCATTCTTCCATCATCCAATTTCATTTTGACAAAAAATGTTCCTTCGGGTTTCAGCCGAACCGGTTCCCCCTTTACCAAAACGCGAGCATTTGGGGCGGTTGTTCCTGTTACATGGACCTCCGCTTCCATGTTCAGCAAAAGCTTGCTGTTTTTCGTTCCGGCAGGGGCTCCGGAGGTAGGTGCCGAGGCTATGGACCTTTTCATTTGCTCCTGGAGGAAACCCATAACTTCACCGCTCAGGGCAACCGATCCCAAACTGGCAACCAATGCCGTGGCATTGTCCATGGTCATGCCACCTTGTTCCTGATTGGGTCGGACCTGACCAGCATGGGGTGTTACCAAGGCTGATGAGGTTTGGCCAAGGGAGTAATATTTACCATCCCTGGATTTATAACCCAAATCGGCTTGTAGTTTTTTCCCGGGACCGCCTGATTCCAAAAACCAGGTGGTTGTTCCCAAAGGCAATGGAACCTCTTTTACCAGATGCCCTGCGCTTCTTCCATGGTCGGTACGAGACAAATCGAAAAGGCGAAGGACAAATTGAGCCCCAGCCCAATCAATTCCCAAAGCAATTTCAGCTTGTTGGTGGGTTTGAATGTTGAAATTCCAAACGCACTTGAGCCAATTTATGTCAAGTATAACCAAACTAACGCGGTCCGCCTCCAATTTGGAATGATCGCCTTTGGGGGTTGATCCCTGATTTGTGGAAGGATTAGGTAAAACAGCAATTGGCGGAGGTGGAGCTGTTTTTGTTGCAACTTTTGCACTCAATTTAGCGGTTACCTGGGTTGGCGTAGTCACCGGTTTTGCGATAACGGGGGCCATTTTTGAAGGTGACAATTGGCCTTTTGCCACGGAGACTTTTTTATCCGGTTGAATGGTTGTTTTTGGATTGATGGTCAATTTTGGGGAATCCTGAGCCAAAGGTGCTTTGATTTTTTTGGGGTCAACGGCCTTTGCCGGAACCGCCTTGGAAGCATTGGGTTTGGAAACCGGGGATTTGGGAGTTGCAGCTACCTGTTTTTTTTTAATTTGCAAAATCAAGGTCGCCTTTGGCAGGGAAATTGCCCCAGAGATTCCCAATTTTTTTGCCATTGAATCCAATTCCGATCGGGATAGTTTTTCGAGACCGTTAAGGGGAGACCCATGTGGCATTGTTTTTTCCTTCGAAAATTGGGGCGAGTTTCGATTGTATTACCCTACGAACCGAGGGGAAAATCGGCAAGAAGGCAAGTTTGTATATCCTTTGAGTTGTTTATATCTAATTTGTAATATTAAGATTTCCATTCATGATCATCCAATGCCCAGGGAAACTACAGACAAAAGGATAACGACCGGCAATTTTGGGTGCCTCAAAATAGACCGTAAACTTTTCACCAGGAGAAACCACGTCGGTGTAACAAATCACCTGGGATCCTTCAGGAATGTAATGGCGCAAGTAGGAATCCGGATCGGAAATCTGCCGATTGACTTTATCCCCAAAAGGCTCCAAGGATCCTTGGGGCAATAAAACCCAATTATGGGGAACCGCATCCGGATTTTCAAATTCCAATGCCAATATTTCCCCTGCTTTTGCGGTTAAAATAGAGGGGCTGAAACTCAAATTGGTTCCGGCGCGCATCACAATTTTTCGGGCATTTGGTTTTGGCTGTTTCCAGGCATTGTTCACCGTTTTTCCCGCCATTTTTAGATCTTGTTCAATGGGATGAGGCATGACTGGGCGTTTCGTTTGTACATAATTCATAATTTCTGTGAAATCCTCTGCCAGGTTGTGAACGGTTAAAAAAACATCTTTGGCCTCGTTTTGCCAGGGTTTCAATCGGATTTGAAGTTGGTTGACCCGGCCAATGGATGGGATTTCAACAAATAAGGTCATGCCTCCAGGTAAAACATGGATTTTTTTTATGGGAAGGACATCGTGCCCTTTGGTTAGGGGAGACGATGGGGAATACTCCGCGGAGCCATAAGCTGGGCTGTAACGATAATTCCAGGCGAGGGCGACGGCCCCCTTTTGGATTTCTTCTGCGTTTTGACTTATGGGTTCCGTAAAGCGAAACCAAACACCGTTGGCGTGAGCTCGAACCTGACAAGGAAGGTTAAGGGGTCCGGTGGTTCGCCTAACCCGGGCTAAGGTGCCGTCTTTGGTGGCATAAGTTCCCCACCCCTGCATCCCAACCACATATAAATGGCCATCGTGTGGGTTAAACCGTCCTCGATGAACTCCAGATTCAAAATCACCATTCAATTGGACAAAAGCCCCCTGAGGTTGCCCATGGACCTCATCCTCAAGGAGTAAAAATTGGGAACAGGCTCCGTAGGAAAAATGCATCTTAAGGCCTTGTAGCCCTCCCCATTTATTCGATGTGATTTCGGTTTGTCCTCCTGAGGAATTGTCCAATCCACGAGGCAAGTAAACCAGGGGCAGATCAGGAGCTTTTCCTCCCTTTGGACCCCCGTAACCATAATATCCCCCTTTTTTTATCTTGCAAATCATGCTCGTTGGAGTCCATTCTCCTTCGGAACAAGGGACTGTTATGCCACCCTTGCTATCGAGTCCAATACCGTCCGGATTTCGAAATCCTTTGGCAAGAACCTCCATGGAGCGGCCATTGGCCGAAATCCGCATGATCCCAAGGTTACTGGAAGCCGTCAAAAAACTGCCATCTTTATCCTGTTCCAAACCACAAAGGTAATCGTGCCCGCCCGTGCTGGTTGGCCAACAGTTTGCAAAACATTCATGATAATCGTATTCACCATCCCCATTTAGGTCGTGGAGTTTGGTAATCTGGTCACGACCCAAAACATAGGGAATTCCCCCAACGACACGAAGTCCAAGGGCTTGGTGGATTCCAGTGCCCACCTTGCGCCAGGTCGATTTTCCCAAATTCGCCCCAGATTCACCGATTCGCCAAATTTCACCCTGCATGGTGCATAAAAGAACATCCCCGTTGGGAAGAAAATCCAGGTCACCGGGAAATATTGGGGATTTCCAAGGGTTTTGGATTGGGATGGTAAAGGTATCCACCGCAAAAGGAGAGCCTTTCCCAAGGATAAAGGGGGATTCCATTTGCTGGGGCATTCGCGCCTTTCCGCCCTTTATTGCAAGTGTTTGGGAATGTTGTTCCATGGGAGCCGTTTCCCGAACAATGTTGTCACCAACAATTTTGCAAGAATCCAACCAGATTTGGCCCGCAACCTCAATTCGAAAAACTACCGAATCATCAAAACGATAAAACCCTTTATACTGTGCAAAAGGAGACCATTTCCATGGGTTTGGACTCGGCACTTCTTGTCCTTTGGGAATGATCCCATCCATAAATCCATGCCGTGTATCCGAAAAGCGAACAAAACCATCTTTCCATGCGGCCTCAAATTGCAAGGTTTCCGGGTTATAAACCACGGTTTGTCGTCTCGATCCACCCAAATATATGGCCACCGCTTTGGCAATGGTTTTGTTCCCGACTCGACAAACCCCGCTTAAAAGGCCGCCAAGGTCCGTTTGATTCCATTGACCATTTCGCCAGGTATCCTCATTTTGGTTTCCCCAGTGGCCATGAATTCCCTGATCCAATCCCGGAAAAGGGGAAACAAGATCGGGTTTCTTTTCCAATCCAGCCAGCAATGCCGATTGTTTTTGGTAAAACTCATAAAGCCGTTCCCGATTGGGGAATTTCCCGGAATTTGGCCAAAGGAGGGAATCCAACGGACCAGGTGGGAATACTGTCTCAAGCCTTTTCAATTCGTGGCCATGGACCCGCATCCATTCTTTTTGAAAACGGTCACTACCTAGCGTTAAAAGGAAGGCAATGAGGTCAATTTTCTCAATTTCTGTTAGGGAATCCATTAGGTTGGAAGGCATCAATGACCCAACCAACTTTTTTTCTTCTATATCAGGGGATAAAATTTCAACCACGGCTTGGGTGGTCGCATCCCTGAGTTTGATTTTAAGTGATGTTTCCTCGATTATATATCCGTTCAGGACCTTTCCCGAAGATGTGGTGACCATCCAGGCCCGAAATTCCGGTTTGACCTCTTTTTGTGGCCAAAACAACGACTCCACCACCTGGATGGGGGATAGACATTGATTCAGTTTGTCCAGTTCTGGCCCAACCTGACCTCCCAGGTTTCCGAGCTTGTGGCAGGAAACGCAAGCGAGTTTTGCGGTTGAAAAAAGGGCTGCCCCCCGTGTTGGATTGCCACTAGTCCTACTTGCATCCAAATAAGATTGAGCTGTTTTCAAATCTTTTTTGGGATCGTTTGGTCCTGAGGGAGCACCCGAAGCATCAAGTAAATCGATCAATTGTCCCCGATCCGATTTCCAAAAACCCAAAGTTTCCGCATCCCGAACAGGGAGCGCAATTCCGTGTCCATCGGTTCGATGAATTCCTTTGCGAATTCGACACCATGCAAGTTTTCCCAAGGCAGGAAAGGAACGATCGTTAAGGCCTCCAATTGCCAATGGACCTGGATCAGCTTGGCTGTTTATCCGCTTCAAGGCAACCGAACCAACAACTTTTCCATCGACCCGAATTTCAGCCAAATTGTCACGCAAAAGGAAATCCACTCGATGAAGGTTGTTATCCGTAGGTGCAAAATTGGTTTCAACATGGTCTGGGGCCATTCCTGGTAAATAGACAGCGAGCTTGCCGGCCCCAGGTTTTTGAAAAATCTCCCAATGGTAGGCTGAACTTTTGGGATCACAAGCAATCAATACCTGAAATTGGTCCGATTGGGTCATGGTACCCCGCCATTCCACGGTTATGGGAGGATTGCGATATTCGGTTTTACCAGGAAATAGTGCCACAATATTTTGATTGTTTAAGCTATTTGTTCCTTTGGCATTTGCCTTGGGCAATGGGGTTAAAGGGGCGGGTGGTTTTCCTTTTCCACCATTCAATAGCCATTCCAAACCGTTCAGATTGTCCAGCAATGTTTCTTTGGCATCAAATTGGGTGTGGCCAAGGATTCCAATGGGACCTTTGTAGCCGGACTTTCGAATAAGGGTCATAACCTTTCGGTCTTCAGAGCCTTGACCCAAAGGTAAAATTTTGCAACCAATTTGATCTCCCTTTGGTTCCATACCGTTCAGGTTCAAGCATAAAAGATGGTTTTTCATTTTTGTCAGGACCTCTTCAAGGCGTGGCAAATGATTGTGTCCGTGGTGAAGGTTGTAAACGATTCCAACCGATGGAGAACCGATTTTATCCACTATTTGAAGCATATTTTCCGGTTCGCCAAACCATCCACCATGATTATAAAGCCCGACCTTTAATCCAAGGCGTTTTGCCTCCCCAAGAATTGGTTCCACATGCCTCACAACCTGCAATACTTTTTCCTCTTGGGTTTTACCCGCCGGATCACCCAAGCTTACCCAAAGTTCACAATCGAGTTTGCGCCTTTCAATGAGGCTTAAAATGGCTTTGGCTTCATCATTTAAAGTAGACGGGAACCAAAACGCTTTCAGGTGGATTCCCGCCTTGTTCAGTTCATCCACTTCCTGGTCAAAGGTGGGAATATGCTCTGGGCGCCAATCGTAGGCAAATTCTTTGATACCCAATTCCTTCAGTAAGGTTGCCCTCTCTTTGGGATTTCGTTTTTTGGCATCGAAGGGAACTATGCACCACGCCACGAGTTTTTGCCGGGAAAAAGAATCGGGTTTTTGACCAGGGGTTTCTGTCCCAAAACATGGGGAAAGGATCAATAATCCAAGCAAAAATGAAAGCGAAACAGAGCCAAAGGTGGGCATGGAAAGGCCTCAAGTGGTTAAGGTTAATCCAATCGAAAATTGCTGGTAGGTCTGGACAATTTAGTTATTTTCCATGGAAAAATGACATTCTTCAAGTCTAAAATTTCAACGGCCAAACAAAGGGTCAACGCACTTTGTGGGAGTTGTTGCCTTGTCAAACCCATTGGAAGAGAGAACACAGTACTGGGGAATGGAATTGTTTGCCCGGTTAAAGGAACCGTTTGTATTTCCGTTAGGGCCGACTTGGTGGGAAAACCGGGTGATGGCTCTCACCATGGCCGATCCCGATCTCAAGGTTCAACTTTTTCGATTTGTTGATGTCCTTCCCATGTTGAAATGTCCCAAGGATATTCGGAACCATTTGGTGGAGTACCTAGGGGAGGCAAAGAATTGGAACTGGTTGGGAAATATTGCACAGTTACTACCTACCAAGGGATTTTTGGGGCATCTTGCCCAAAGAAACATCGTCTGGGCGGCTTCCCGAATGGCAAGGAAATTCATCGTAGGCACCACGAGGAAGGAAACCATTGACCAAGTTCAAAAACTCCGCCACCTGGGTTTTGCGCACACCCTGGATCTACTCGGGGAATCCACCTTGACCCATTCGGAAGCGGAAATCTCGGCTTTCGAATATAGTCAACTGATTCGTGACTTGGCACAAGCCTTCAAGGGTTCCCGTTCTGATCAACTGCTGGATTTTGAGGGACAGATTCCCATTCCCATAGCCAATGTTTCGATCAAGGTTTCGGCACTCACCCCTACCTTTGATCCCACCGATCCGGTTGGAACGATTGGATCGGTACTTCCTCCCCTTAGAAATATCCTTCGTGAAGCGCGGGACCAAAATGTTTTTGTTAATTTTGATATGGAGCAATTTTCATCCAAGGATTTGCTTATCCACTTGGTTTGTCAATTGTTGTCCGAACCAGAATTTCGAACTGCACCCTTCTGTGGCATTGCCATTCAGGCGTACCTGAAAAGTTCAAGGGAAGACTTGGTCAAGCTGCGAGATTGGGCAGCCAAAAACAATCGCCCCATTACGATTCGGTTGGTAAAAGGGGCCTATTGGGATTTTGAATCCATCCATGCCATGCAGAACAATTGGCCTATTCCGGTTTGGACCAAAAAGGAACATTCCGATTGGCATTATGAACAACTTTCGGCGTTTATTATTGAAAACAGGCAATGGTTAAAACCCGCTTTTGCCAGCCACAATATTCGGTCCTTGGCAAATGCCATAGCATTGGGAGAGCAACATAAACTCGATCCTTGTGAACTTGAGTTTCAATCCCTTTATGGGATGGGTCAGCCTGTACAAAATGCCATAAAATCCATTGGTTACAGGGTTCGTGTCTATGCTCCCTATGGAGAATTAATTCCTGGAATGGCGTATTTGGTTCGAAGGCTATTGGAAAATACAGCCAACGACTCTTTTTTGAGCCAAAGTAGTAAAAAAGGCAGGGATTTAAGCAAACTCCTCTATCCACCTCAGAAACCCAAGGATGATTTGGCAATGAATTTGCAATCAAAAACCATTCAAAATACATTCCATAATAAAAGGCTTATTCCAGAGGCAAGCCTTGATTTTACCCAAGAAAAACATCGTATTGAAATGGGTGAAGCCTTGGATTTGGTTCGTAACCGTTTTGGCAAGGCGTTTCCGGCCAAAATTGCCGGTAATGATGTTTGGACACAATCGGAAATTGTCTCCCTAAACCCTTCCCAAAAATCAGAGGTTGTCGGTAAAGTTGCATGTTGTGGAATCAATGAGGCAAACCTGGCGATTGATACATGCAGGGCTTTTCAAACCAAATGGGAATCCACGCCTGTTTGCACACGAACGGAAGCATTGCAGAAAACAGCGGATATTATCCTTGCCCGTAGGAAAGAACTGTGTGCATGGATCGTTTTTGAAGTGGGAAAATCATGGCAGGAAGCCGATGCGGATGTGATTGAATCGGTTGATTTTTGTAGGTATTATAGCCAACAAATGGAAGAACTAGCCACCCCTTTGGTAAGAGACATCCCGGGGGAGTTTAACCAGACAATCAGAATGGCGAAAGGTGTTAGCGTCATTCTGGCACCTTGGAATTTCCCTTTGGCAATCCTGTGCGGGATGACCTCAGCAAGCCTTGCTGCGGGTTGTACAACAATAATGAAACCAGCTGAACAATCAAGCGTGATTGCCTCTATTCTCCATGGTATTTTTTTGGAGGCTGGCATCCCACCTGAGGCATTGGCGTTTGTTCCAGGCAAAGGAGAATGTATCGGACCATTCCTTGTTTCCCATCCCGAGGTAGCCCTCATTGCATTCACAGGGTCCCTGGAAGTGGGGGCGAAAATTTATGAACAGGCATCCAAATTAAGCCACGGGCAAAAACAATTCAAACGGGTTTTGGCTGAAATGGGAGGCAAAAATGCCATTATTGTTGATGAGGATGCGGATTTGGATGATGCGATTCGGGGTGTATTGGCAAGTGCCTTTGGTTTTCAAGGACAAAAATGTTCCGCCTGTTCCCGAGTAATTATTCCCCAATCACTCCATGACTCGTTTGTGGATAGACTATTTGAAGCTACCAAAACCCTTACCATCGGGCCTTCTGAAAGTCCGACATTTGCCCTAGGCCCCGTTATTGATCAGGAGGCATTCGATCGCCTGGAATCCATCATTCAAAGGGGAGCTTCCCTTGGGGGGCGGTGCCTTTCGGGCAAAGTGGGAAACCATTTACCCAACGGGTATTTTATCCACCCAGCCATATTCACCGGTCTTGGGGAAACGGATCCCATCCTGACGGAGGAGGTGTTTGGACCCGTATTGGCTGTACAATCCTGGAAGACCTTCCCTGAGGCAATTCAATTGGCGAATAATACCCCCTTTGCGCTCACCGCCGGATTGTATTCCCGAAGTCCAGGTCGCATTACCCAAGCCAAATCTTCCCTAAAGGCTGGTAATGTTTACATTAATCGAAAAATTACAGGAGCTACCGTAGACCGCCAACCATTTGGCGGTTTCGGGTTTTCTGGAATAGGGGCCAAAGCAGGTGGACCGGATTATTTGGTTCAGTTTTTAATCGCCAAAACCTCAACCGAAAACACAATGCGCCGTGGATTTAGTCCGGAAACGGTTGGGGTATAAGTACTCCAACCAACCGTGCAACCCAATCCCATTGACGACCCTAAAACAGATAATTGACTTATTTATCTTCGATTTGAGCCAAGGCGGCAAATGGAGTCCCTTCCACATATTCAAGGAAAGCCCCGCCCCCGGTGGAAACATGGGACATTTTTTCGTCCAAGCCAAATGCCTCCACAGCTTCGGCCGTTTCACCACCCCCCACAACAGTGGTTGCTTGGGATTTGGCCATAGCCAAGGCAATCTTTAGGGTGCCCTGACTATAGGGTTTATCCTCAAATTTCCCCATGGGGCCATTCCATACAATTGTTTTTGCTTCAGCAATTATGGTTTGGTATCTTGCAATGGTTTTGGGACCAATATCAACGCCTATCCAACCCTCAGGGATATCGCCCTCGATCACTTTTGAGGTATGCGGAGCATCCAAAGCAGAAACGACCAGATGGTCCTCGGGAAGTTCAACCTTTCCTTTTCCAAGTGAGAGGAGTTCCCTGGCCACTTCCAGCTTATCTGCCTCACATCGGGAAGCGCCGATTCCAACCCCTTGAGCCTTCAAAAAGGTGTAGGTCATTGCCCCGCCAACCAGGATTTTGTCTACCTGATTTAGTAAAGCCTTAATGAACCCTATCTTGTCAGAAACTTTCCCCCCCCCAAGAAGAGCCACAAAGGGCCTTCCAGGATGGGAAAGGAGGGTGTTAAGAATATCCAATTCCTTGGCAACAAGTGTTCCAACAACTCTTGGCTTATCTTTCATGGCCTCCGGGACGGCAACCATGGAAGCGTCTTTTCGGTGGCAAGTGCCAAAAGCATCGTTTACATAAACATCTCCCAGTGCGGCAATTTTCCCAGCATAAACGGGACAACCGCCCTGTTCTCCCTTGTCAAAACGGAGGTTTTCCAACAAAAGGACCTCGCCTGGCCTTAGGTTGGAAGCAAGATTGGCAGCATGCTGTCCGGCCGAATCATTGGCTTTTTGCACCTTGATTCCGAGTAATTCGCCAAGCCTTTTGGCAATCCGGTCCATGGTGAATGGCTGATCTTTAAGGGGATCCCCTTTTGGACGACCGAAATGGCTCATTGCAATTACGGCACAACCTGCTTTCAAAAGATTTTGGATAGTAGACAATGCTCCCCGGAGGCGACGATCATTGCTGATTTCACCCTGGGAAGTGTGGGGAACATTGAAGTCTACCCGCACAAGAACCTTCCTCCCTTTTAGGTCGACTGGGAGATCGGCTAGCGTTTTTTTTGCCATGAGAAAGGAAGCCTAATTGAGGTTGAATTAAATGCCTTTGGCAAGGATATGTTTGAGTAGATCACCCACACGGCAAGAATAGCCCCATTCGTTGTCGTACCAGCTAACCAATTTGAAAAACTTGCTGTTGAGTTCCATGCCGCTCCCCTCGTCAAAAATCGAGGACGAAGGACAATGGATAAAATCACTGGAAACCACTTCATCCGCTGTGGTTTCTAAAACACCTTTGAGGTAGGTTTGGCTTGCCCGGCGCATGGCTTCCACGATTTCCTTGTAGCTGGTTTCCTTTACAGTTTTCACCGTCAAGTCGACCACGGAAACGGTTGGGGTTGGCACCCGAAAGGCCATCCCGCTGAGTTTTCCTTTTACTTCTGGAATGACGAGGCCAACCGCCCGGGCGGCTCCGGTGGCACTCGGAATCAGGTTTGTTGCAGCACTACGGCCACCCTTCCAATCTTTGCGGCTGGGACCATCCACCGTTTTTTGCGTGGCGGTATACGAGTGGACAGTAGTCATGAGCCCTTCCTCGATTCCAAATCCCTCGGAGAGCAGCACATGAACCAAAGGAGCCAGGCAGTTGGTTGTGCAACTGGCATTGGAAATGATTTCATGTTTGTTTGCATCATATTTGTTATGGTTGACACCCATTACTACCGTAATGTCTTCATTCTTGGCGGGAGCCGAAATAATGACTTTTTTGGCACCGGCAACAATATGGCCGTAAGCAGATTTATCCACCTGGCCGGGCTCCTTTGTCCCATCGGTAAAGAGGCCCGTGGATTCGATTACCAAATCAACACCCATTGATTTCCAAGGCAGATCCTTTGGAGACCTAGCACTTACAACCTGGATCTCTTTGCCATTTACGACAAGGACATCATCATCCGCTTTGTCAGGGGACGATTTTTTGGAGGTAACACTTCCGCTGAAACGACCCTGGACCGAATCATACATTACGAGATAAGCCAAATTGTCTGCGGGAACAATGTCCCCCACGGCAACCACCTCAATCTCGTTTCCCACAAGTCCCTTTTCCACCAAAGCGCGGAAAACCAATCGTCCAATTCGACCAAAACCGTTAATAGCCACCTTCACCGGCATTAGCATCGCTCCATGGGAAAAATGTTCCGGAAATGTTCCTTGCGCCCGCTTGGACAGAATCCGTTTCTTCTCTAACACTTTAGGAATACAGAATCCCCCGGCGAACTTTTCCGCCGGATCTACTCCATAAGGTAACCCAATTTGGGATAGGTTTACTATGCGCAAGATAGTTCGAGTTGCATTATCAGGGGCAGCTGGCCAGGTTAGCTATGCTATGATTCCCCGCCTTGCTTCTGGCGAGGTTTTCGGTCCAAACACCGATGTTATTCTTCACCTTCTTGAAATTGCCCCTGCCCTGCCAACTTTGGCCGGGGTGGCCATGGAATTGGAAGATTGCTCCTTTAATCACCTCAAGGGGGTGGTAATTACCGATGATCCACTGAAAGCATTTGATGGTGTTAACTGGGCCATATTGGTCGGATCATTTCCCCGAAAACAAGGAATGGAGCGCAAGGAACTTTTGAACATCAATGGAAAAATATTTGTTGGTCAGGGAAAGGCGCTTGCGGCAAGGGCTGCCCCGGATGTCCGTATTCTTGTGGTGGGAAACCCTTGCAACACCAATTGTTATACCGCATACAACAATGGCAAAGATATCCCTTCGGAAAGGTGGACAGCCCTTACAAGGCTTGACCACAATCGTGCGAGAACCGCCTTGGGAATAAAGGCAGGTTTAACCTCGGAAGAGGTTTCCAATATGACAATTTGGGGAAATCACTCCAATACCCAGTTTCCTGACTTCAATAATGCCAAAATCCAGGGAAAACCAACCAGCCATTTCATTTCAGACCGCTCCTGGTTGGAAGACACTTTTGTACCCATGATTCAAACCCGCGGAGCATCCGTGATAAAGGCTCGCGGGTCCAGTTCTGCTTTTTCCGCCGCAAACGGCGCACTCGATCATGTAAAAAGTCTGTTAAATCCAACCGCTCCGGGGGATTGGGTGAGTATGGCAACCATTTCCAAAGGGGAATACTCCGTACCTCCAGGTTTGGTTTTTGGATTCCCGTGTACGACGGATGGTAAAGGAAATTATCAAGTGGTGGAGGGCTTGACCCATGACTCCTTTGGAAAGGCCAAGATAGCGGCAACCCTGACGGAATTGCTTGAGGAAAAAGAGGCAGTGGCGGATTTGATAGTATAATTTCGCTTAAACCTATCTTTTCAATATAACGAAAAAGGTCCTATAGAATATTAGGACCTTTTTTATTCATCCATCCTGGTTTCACGATATTCAGAAATTAAACGGTAGATATTGTTTTCGTTATCGCCATTTTTAATAGTACGATCCAATTTGGAAACTATCAATTTGGGTGGCATTCCAGGTTGATCCAGGACAACTTCTGTATTAGGAAAATATTGAAGTAGTCCAATTTTCGCCTCGAAGATTTTTGGTTCCCTGGTCCATGAGCCCTCGGTTTTTATAGTCCTTGTCGTTGTCGACGCCGCTATGCATTCCGATTGAACAAGGGCTCGCCAACCATTGGAATCATTGGAAGGAACCGGTGGATCACCGGCAATTACAACCGGCCTTTCCCATTTGGTTCCCAAGGAAATGGGGACCTTTCCAAAAATCAACGCCATTGGTGGATCCGTTTCAAAGCGTTTTGGAGATCCAAATCGATTTTCACGAACCTCATTCACCTTACCGGTTTTATCCACGATTAACAAAGCAACTGGTTCGCCAACAAACTTTGCCATTTGGTCACGAAGCTGAACAGTTGAATTTTCCGGTTTGGCGGAATCAAATGTAATCAATTCCCCATCCGGTTTCTTGGTAACCGATCGTAAAGCCAACAATTTAAGCTGAATTTGGGCGGTTCCATCCGTTTCCACTGCCAATATTTTCCATTCCTTGATAAGGCTCAATTCTGTTTTAACCTCGGAAATGTTGGAGCCCTGTTTATCGGAAGCGGTTGTTTTATGTTCAACTTTATAACGGAACGATTGACCTTTTTGCCAAGAAAATATTCCAAATGTACCTTGAGCCCGGAGAGTGGAATTCAAGGGCCCTGATTGAAAAGTACAAGTTCCCAGGAAAAATAGGATCGCATAAAATGGCTTCATTTCCAATTGACCTTATTGAGGTTATTTCTCATGTCTGACTATAAAAAACAAGGGACCATTCCCGATAAAAGCTTATGGACCCTATTGAAGGAAATACTTGTCGAATGGCAAGTGGGTAGTAAATTACAAAGCTTGGCTAGGGTGCCTCATTGGCCGCCTTGGAATATTCAAATGGCCTTTGTCAATCGACCGATAAAGCCGATTCCGAATCCGTAAAAAACAAGCGGCAAGGCAATTGGTGGATCGCTCCATTAATATTGCCAATTCTGGCAGGGATTTACCATAATAATAGCGTTGTTCAAAGAGCCACCTTTGCCTAATAGTCAGTTTTTTCAATGCAGGATCAAGGAACTCAACGGGGTCAAAAAGATACTTTTCCTTGAGTGAAACGCGTTCTGAATGGAGGGAATTACCCATTAACCAAGCTCGTTCCCTGGCCCTTTTTCTTCGAAAACAGCGGATTTTCCGGGTAGCAAATCCTAACGCCCAAGGGAGAAAACTACGATTGTTGTCAAAATGGTTTTTATTTTGCAAAAGGGCTAAATTGATCTCCTGAACCATTTCCGAAACATCATCCCGATTGGAAATCCTATGGTGAACGAAACGGTAAAGGGATCCCTGAATCGTTCGTAACCTGGTTTCAAAATTTTCAACTCGATTGGTTATCGGTTCCATCATGGGATTACCCCTTATCACGATCATGGCCAATCTCCTTGGCGAAATGGAATTACGAATGACAAAAAGCCTTTGAAATGAAAGGTTTGGGTTGAGCCATTCCGAATTGGCCTGATGATCATTCAAACGAAATGAAAGTTCATTTTGTTCGATCCTGGGGGAAAAAAAATCCAAATCCCCCAATGGTTAGGTATGGCAGGGTAGAATAAAACAAAAGTTGGTTATCAGAGGTACAAGAGGAAGGCGACAGAACCAAATCCTTGATCGTTTCCGATTAGAAAAATACGAAGTTTTGGAATGGAAATGGACCAATAAAATACCGTACAATGAGGGAACAATCCATTGAACATAGTAGCCAGCCTGATCCCCATCCTTTTTGAAAAGTATTCCGTTTTATGGGGACTGGAATGGTTAAAATGCCCTAACGGCTGTTATGGCCTTAAGGCTAAAGGAATTCGGTCATGATGATCCATGATTTTTCGCGCAGGACCTTCCTTAGGGGAGTTGGAGTTAGCGTTGCCCTCCCTTGGATGGAATCCAGATGCGTTTGGGGCGATGGGGACCAAGCCCAGTCCAAACAGGGGTCTCAAGCGCCCATTCGGTTTGCTGCCTTATTTTCGGGAAATGGTTTTCATAGCAGGGAATGGTGGGCAAGGGGAACCGGCAAAACCTTGGAGTTAGGTAAAGTCCTGGCTCCACTCGAGCCACACAAAGAAAAATTGACCTTTATCAGGGGCCTTTACAATGAACAAGCCCTGAAAGGAAACATACATAGTTCACAAACAGGGAACCTTTTGAGTGGTGCTCCCCTGGCTTCTGGGGGTGACATACGCTCGGGAACGAGCATTGATCAGGTTTTAGCCCAAAAATTGGGTACCTCGACAAAAGTTCCAAGCTTGGTGCTGGGTTGTGAAGCCGCCAATCCTTCTGTTCACAAAAATTACTCCATGCTTTATAGCTCACATATATCATGGAGTTCCCCTACCTCACCAACCCCCCTTGAACTTTACCCTGCTTTGGCATTTGATTCTCTTTTCAAGGATGAAATTAACAAAGGTGACAAAAGTGTTTTGGATGCCGTGTTGGCAGACGCCACAGATTTTCGTCGCAAAGTAAGCAATTCCGACCAAAGGAAATTGGATGAATATCTGAATTCTGTACGGGAAGTGGAAAAACGAATCGAAGGTGCAGGCAAAGCCGGGGAAATCCAAGGGTGGCGGCCAACCCTTGCAATGCCAAACATTGCCCGACCTGCGGATGGCATTCCCCAAAACATTGCCGACCATATGCGCCTAATGTGTGATATTCTTGTGTTGGGTTTTCAAACCGATACCACCCGGTTTGCCACACTTAAACTCAACAACGATCATTCCTCCCTGAGATTTCCCCATTTGGGTGTGGATTACATGATTCACCACCTTCTTTCACACTCGGACTCGGCCGATTGGCTTAAGGTTAATCAGTTCTTTTTGCAACAGGTTGGATACCTTGCCACCAAACTTGCCGGGATTCAGGAAGGTGAACGAACAGCATTGGACAATTCGGTCATTCTCTTTTGTTCCAGTATGCTTACAGGCAACCACGAAGCCAACCAACTGCCGGTAATTCTGGTAGGAGGAGCGGGAGGCAAACTCAAAGGTGGTAGGTCGCTGGATTACCTTGGGAAGCCTGACCGCAAAATGTGTAGTCTTTACCTTTCGCTAATGGATAAATATGGAATCCATGCTTCTGAATTTGGGGATTCAAAAACCCGCCTTGTTGAGATTTAACCGGTCCTTTTTCAGGGGCGATTAGGAAATTCGATGGGTCGGGATTGGCCTTCCTGGTCGAAAACTTTGCAGCGAGGTAATCTTGGCCTGGGCATCCAAGGCGTTCATCGTTGATTCAATCTGGTCACGGACACATTGTTCCAAAGTCACCGGATCAGTTCCGACACGAGCATTAATCACCACATTTGCAAAGGGCACCGAGACACCAGAAGGCAATGAAAGCTCTGGTCCTGTTTCATTGCTTACCAAATTGGCGACGGCATAAAACCCTTCATAAAGGCCAATTGTTTTGAGGTGAGCGGCTTCGAACCCTTGAACCAAGAACCGGGCGCCTAGCCCCTGAATAATATGAACCAATAAGGTATCCAATAAAAACGGGGAACCGGAACGAACCTCTACCTGGCAATTCAACCAACCTAGTTCTGCTTCACCTTCGGCATAAATATCATAATCCAGTTCCAAAGAGGTGTTACGAAAAGAAGTGGAACGATCTGAATTAGGATTAATATACAAAGAATGTAATGCATCAAATCCAAATCCTGTTTTGGCAGAAATTTTTAAAATAGGTTTATTTGGAAACTTTTCGTAAATTAGGTTTTCTAAATTGTAAATATCAGATGGTGATAATTCATCTATTCGATTAAGCAAAATAAAGTCTGCTTCTTCAATTTGTTTTTTGAATATGTATTCTGCTTTAGGGGTAAATCCACAACCGGTTTTGCCCTCCAGTATTTTTTTGCCATGGGAAGGTTTGAGTATGACTCCATAGGGGGCAATATCCAAAGGCATTCCATAAACCATTTCCAACGGCTTAAGTACGGTAGCAACGAGGTCGGTGCAGCTTCCCACTGGTTCGGCCAAAATCAAATCAGGTAATGAATGGGAGGTCAATGATTCCATGGTTTGGGTTAATTCGTTGAAGTTGCAGCAAAAACAGGCTCCAGCCACCTCTCCCACTGAAAATCCTTGAGATCTCAAGGAAAAGGTATCTACCAGGTCGGAAGCCTGATCATTGGTTACAATAGCAACCCGTTTGCCCTGTTTGATGAATTGTTTGGCCAATCGACTAATCGTGGATGTCTTCCCAGCCCCAAGAAAACCACCGATCATTATATATTTTGGATTCATTCATTAGCCTCTGTAGTTAAATTAATTTATTAGTTATTATAACTTTGATAATCATTGATTTTATATCAAATTAACATTTATTAAACTATAGTATCAAAAATCACTTTTTAATATTTCCTGTTTTATTAATTTCAGGAATTGATTGAATCCAAAAAAAAGGTTGATCCGGTCCATTTCCAGATTTGGCCATTATCCTTCGATTAGGCATATTTGATCCTTTTACGCAGGCGGTTAATTGAAATGCTCCCTGGGTTGCAGCGGGACCTGCGGAAAATGTCAAAGAAATGGATAGACCATCTTTTTTTTGTGTTTGTTCCTGTTTGCAATTAAAACCAATTGGCAACCCTGAGGCAAAAATTTCAATTGGTTCTGAAAAACCGTTTTTTTTTGTCACATTAACCATAAGTACAGTCTGTTTTTTATCAGTAATTAAAATAGAATCAGATTTACTATTAATTTCAAAATTAGGTTGTAAATCTGTTATTTCTAATATGCATATATGCCTTGGTGAAATGTGGTCGAATAAATCATAGACCTCAAATTTATATATTTCATCGGTTGATAAAGTTAATGTACCATATGTATCTTGATGTAGGTCATTCGGTTCAAAAACATGAACAATTTTTCCTTTCGAATCTCTAACTCGAATAATCGGAGTCATTAAGAATCCCAACGAATGGCTTTTTGCCTTAATATCAATTCCTTTCCCTTTAACCATTTTTAAAAACATAGTATTGGGTGCCTTGATGGTGGCGGAATCAAGGGAAATGGTTGACGGTACCGTTAAAGCAATATTGCTTTTAGAGTTATGAAGATGGGACTCACCTTCAGAGCGAATTGCCGTAATGGTATTGGGCCACAAAGGATGGAATAACGTATCCTTTTGATTTAAACTAGCTTTCACATAAACAGTATCGCAGTTTTTATTCAAATTCCAACCGCGAATGGTTACCAGACCTGAATGCTTTGCCGGAATCGCAATTGGGAAAGGTACTAACGCAAATGGGCCATTTGTAATGGTTAGCCGATATAGGTAACTGTTATCCCCCGCAAATCTAATGGTGGAGTTAGGTTCGGCTGGAAATGCAAAAAGTCTAATAATGTAGATTCCCTCTTTTGGGGCTTTGAATACCAATTCGGGATCGAGGTTTTTTTCATCGTGGTTCTGTCCCAGGACAAACCCATCGGAAGATACAATTTGAAGGACAGAATCCATGGGGGAATTGAGGATTTGATTGGCACAAAGGGATGCAACCAGGGTTTCACCTTTTTGCAGTGGATAGGAAAAACAATCAATATCCCCAGATTTTGCCAACCTCCCGGTAATTACGGAAGGCTCAATGAGTTTCTGTGCGGTTTGGGTTTTATCGTTGGTTTCGGTTTCCTGGATTTCATTGATGTTACCCACAAAGAAAGGCTTAGCCTCACTAAATCCTTTGGAATCGTACCCCCGAATCCAAAGCCATTCGGGGTGAACTGATGCGGGAACTTCAACCGAAATGCTCCCTTTTGTGGATAAAGGGATAATTTTGATAATTGGGTTACTACACCAAAAGGAGATGGGCCAAACATCAAATTTTCCGGTCAAGTTTACATCGACCTTGGTTCCAATTTTCACTCCTGAGGGTAAAATGCCGGTGATTGTGCAGGCACATTGACCATACCCACCGATTAGGGTCAATAATGTCAAGGTTAGAATGGGTTTGGAGCAACTTGACATTATCCCATCAATTCGCGAATGGGGGTTGGGTCACTTACAATATGGGATGGTCGCCCAGTGGAAGAAAATAATACCTTATCAGGATTGATACCCATTTTGGTGTAAATGGTGGAAGCAAAATTTTCGGGAGAAAGTACCCGTTCTACGGCGGCAAATCCCTTTTTATCAGTCGAACCAATGATTTGACCTCCCGGAGTATTTCCCCCCGCAAATAACACGGACATGGCATTGGCCCAGTGATCCCGACCTGCATCCTTGTTGATTTGTGGGGTGCGCCCAAATTCCCCCAAGGCTATTACCATCGTTGAATCCAGCATTCCCCTTTGGTCCAAATCGTTGATAAGAGTCGCTAATGTTTGGTCCCATTTGGGGAGTTTTTTTCCCAAGGTTTCAAAAAGTTTGGTATGGTGATCCCAACCACCATCATAAATGGTAACAAAGGGGACCCCTGCCTCCACCAATCTCCTGGCCAGGAGTGCTCTATTACCAAAAGAACCTCGATACAATTCTCTTACCGCAATGGGTTCCCTGGATAAATCAAACGCCGCCTGAGCCGCTTTTGAAGCCATAAGGTCGGTAGCTTGTTTGTAATGTTCATCCAGAGCCAAAACGGGATCGCCAGCGGCTTTGTTCAATATCCGTTGAAAATTATCCACATCCCTGCGAATGGATTCCCGTTCTGAAAACCTTCCCTGGGTGAGGCCTTGGGGCAAGGCCACATCCCTAATCCGGAAACCGGGATTGCTCGGATCTCCATCCACCACAAATGGGGCATACTTGTCGCCTAGAAAATTTGGCCCACCTGACCGTGACATACTAGGCATGGTGAAATAAGGGGGCAAACCTTGTGGCGCTCCTTTTTCATGAGCAATTACGGAACCAAGACTGGGATGAAAGCTGACAAATGCTCCGCAACCTACCGGTATTCTAGGGGGAGCACCTGTCATCATGTAATGATTGCCTGCCCCGTGATTACCTTGATCATGACGAATAGAGCGAATAACCGTTAACTTGGAAAAGGATCCTGCTAACTGCTTCATGTGTTCGGAGAAATAAACTCCTGGAACCGCCGTTGCTGCCGTTTTGAATTCACCCCGGTATTCTGCGGGAGCATTGGGTTTGGGGTCAAAGGTTTCATAATGGGTAGGCCCCCCATCCATCCAAATCAGGATACAGGCCTTGGCTTGCATCGGAAGTTGTGAATCCTCCCGAGCCTTGAGTGAGGTTGCCAAACCTCCCCCAAGCAATGTAGAAAGGCCTAGTTGCAAATAATTGCGCCGATTGGGTCCTGAACATTTTTTAGACTTTTGCATGAGTAATACCTCTTTGATCCATGCAGGATTTGCCTTAATCCTTGAAAACGAATTCAGGTGAATTCAAAAGGGCCCAAAGTAGATCTTCAACAGATTCTCTCTTTTTGGATTTGGCATTTGCCAGCCTAAGTTCTTCCCGAACCAATTCGGTATTATTGGGTGGACGGCTAAAGCAATGGAGGTAGAGTTCGGTAACGATTTCCGTATTGGATTTGCCGCTATTTGATAATTGTGCCGCCCTGCACTCGTTAGCAGTTATTTTCCGCTGAATTTCCGGGCTATTCATTAGGTGGAGAGCTTGCACAACACTTGTCTCAGTCATCCTTTCACAGGGAGGATCCTGGTTGGGATCAGGACGGCCAAAACTATCCAAAAAATGGGATTGGAATCGAAATGTCCAGGCCTCGACAGCTCTTGATCCTGGCGGCATCGCATCAAAATCCTCGGGAATACCTGTTACATCACAAACCGCATCAAGGAGCACCTCAGCACGAAGTCTTTGGCGATAATGGCGGGAATAATTTCGACCATCGGACGCATTGGAATCATTGGGGATGGAAGAAAGTCCATAGGCATGGCTCGTTGCGATGAGTCGGATTAGTTTTTTTAAGTCATAGCCATTTTGCCGAAAACTGGTGGCAAGTGTATCCAATAGGGGTCCATTGGAGGCAGGGTTGGTGGCACGAAGATCATCCACCGGTTCCACAATCCCCCTTCCCATAAGATCCATCCAAACACGGTTCACAATGACCCTGGTAAAAAAAGGATTGTCAGTGGAGGTAATCCAATGAGCCAGGGTTTCTCGCGGATCCGAATTTTCCACATTTGTTTCTGTTTTGCCAAACAGGGGTTTTGGTTTCATTTCCTTGCCATGGACAGGATGTTTAACTTGTCCGGTTTTGGCGGTAAAGAGCGTTTCCTCACCGCCTGAAATGGGGGCCGAAATACCTTGACCACGATGACCCAACCTGGAAAAATAGGCTGCAAACGAATAGAAATCGTCCTGGCTCCAAACCTCGAAAGGATGGTGATGACATTTGGCACAATCCAAGCGAATTCCAAGAAATAGCTGACTCACCATGGTGGTCGCCTCCTCCGGTTCTCTTCGATCCCGAAATAAAACCGTAGCTCCATCCCTAAAGCTGCTACCTTTTGAAATAAGTAATTCACGAACAAACTGGTCATAAGGTTTGTTTTGTCGAAAACATTCCCGAATCCAACCATCAAAATTGAATACTGCCTTGATTCCTACCCTATAGGGATTGGGCCTCAATAGGTCGGTCCATTTATTTGCCCAAAAATCCGCGTATTCAGGCCGAAGCAAAAGCAAATCGACCAATCGAACCCTCTTGTCAGGTGCCTTATCCTTTAAAAAAGTGTTGGTTTCCAAGGGGGTGGGTAACCTACCAATGATGTCCAGGTAAACCCTTCGAAGGAAGGTGGAATCGCTGGAAAGGGAGGACGGGGCCAAATTGAGTTGTTTCAATTTTTCCCAAATGGGACCATCCAACGGATTGGCTCTTGGAAGGGCCTCATAGACGACAGGATTAACGGGAACAGGGTTGGGGATGAGACAATGACAAACCGCAAATCTTTCTTGATAGCGGGCCATTATTGCTGCCTCACCCGGAAGAATTCCCGCCTTCAGATTGCCATTGGGGTCAACCGAAACCATGCCACTTTCATTGGATTGAAACATGGTTAAATGAGTAACATCTTCTTTAGTATTATCTTTGTAATGGGCGGTAACCTGTAATGATTTTTTTTGACCGGGATTTAATATTAGGTGGCTGGAATCAAGGGTAATGTGATCTATTGTTGGTACATTTGCAGGAGTCCTCGGACAACCATCTAACACCCATTTTCTCAATTTTCGAAAATTGGGATCGTCCAGGGGAAGTTTTTTGCCACCGCCATGTGATACCTGACCGGATGCCTTTTTCAAAAGCAAACTAGCATCGGGAGAGGTAAGGAAAATTCGGCGACCTCTACCTTCTTGGGTAATTGCCTCATGGTCCGCCGTATGGTCGTAACCCAACAGGGATAAGGAAAAACCATTTTGCCCCCTTGCTTTTCCATGGCATGAACCCGAGTTGCATCCATATTTTGCCAAAATGGGTTGAATATCCCGTTCGAAAGTCACAACGGATTGGGAAAATGCCCAACCGCTTCCCCAAACCAGGAACATCAAAGTCAAAAGCAAACGCAGGTTTGGCATGGAAAATAGGCCACAGTGGCGGCGGCAGGCAAAGGCTGATTCTAAGGGTGAGATAAAGTATTATAACCTATTCCGGGTTCAGGATCATCCCCAAATGCATTGGTTAGTTGAAAGATTTGGAATTTAAATGAGAAAGGTCATTGTGGCATCTTCTCCTAAATCCTGGACGGTTTACATTCTTCGTTGCCGCGAAGCAAGTTTGTACACAGGGATCACCACAGACCTTGAACGGAGGGTAGAGCAACACAAAAAAGGATTGGCTTCCCGGTACACCAGGGCCCGTCTGCCCGTAATCCTTGTTTTTCAACAACATGGATTTGATCATTCATCCGCATTGAAGCGTGAAAGGGAAATAAAAAAATGGAGTCGAAGGGAAAAACTCAACCTGATAAAAAAAGCCCGGCAGGAATCCGGGCCCGGGTAATCATAAAGAATAGGGTGCTACTTATTTTGTGGAAGGGGAGACCTTCCCGGTTGCCGCAAATTCCACACCCCGAATTAAAAGGGTTTGGTATTCGGGGCTGCTTTTCATTGCCTCGGGATCGTGCCCCAGGACATTCTCTACAACCCGACCTTTTCCGTATTTGGCAACCCAAACAACAGCTTCATTTTTGTCGGTGTTTTTCGGATCGATTTTCTTGTCCGACCAGGCTGTAACCAAAATTTCACTTGACGGAAACATTACCGAATTCTGGTAAAGCTCATCACGGCCATGTTTGAATTCAGTGATACCAAGGGTGATCGGGTGTTCCTTGCGAACAGTAACGGTGAATTCGTGCATTTTTCCGTGGTTACCCTGTTTGCGCCAACCACCGGCAATCGCAACCTCGAATTCCTTATTTAGTTTGGAATCGGCAGTAAATGCCGCCGAGGACCAATGGTGTACATAAAGCCCTTTGCCTGCCTTCACCGCTCCAAGGAATGCCTCCTTATTGGCATCCTTCCAAACACTATCGGGATTGTTTTTGGCACCCTGAGGAGTGTCCCGATAGTTCAAAACCAAGCCATCATATTTGGCAAGATTCTCCTCAGTGAGATCTTTGCCCGGGGTTTCCGTGAGGTCTACTTCCATACCTGCTGCCGTTAAAACCTTTTTGATCAGTGGGGCGGTTTCTTTCCACTTATGGAATTCGTCGCCGGTTATAATGAGGATCCTGGGACCAGCGGCCAGGGTGAATCCGGTTAATGCAAAAAAAGATACCAATCCGAGTGTAAAGCGCATGGGTTATTCCTTGCTTGGTAGGTGCTTCGTAAGGGGAAATATTTTTCTAGGCATTTCCTTCAAGGGTACAACCCGTTGCCCTCCAACCTCTTTCCCTGATCCCTAGGATGAAAGTTTGCATCCTGGGAAAAATGAAACGATCATGAATCACCAAGATCAACGCCATTCCTTAGCCAATATTGGCAAGGAATTCCATGCCAACAAATGGTCACTTGGTACCAGCAGTAACTATTCGATGGTGGTATGCCGGAATCCCCTGCAACTGCTCCTTACGGCAAGTGGCAAGGACAAAGGGGCCCTGAAGCAATCCGATTTTGTGGTGATTGATGAAAATGTAAATGTCTTGGAAGGGGCTCCCGGAAAGCCCTCCGCCGAAACGGGTCTCCACCTTCTTTTAGCGCAACTTTCCGGTACAGGGGCGGTGCTCCATACGCATTCGGTTTGGGGAACTGTCCTTTCTGATTTGTTTGCCCAATCGGGAGGATTTTTCATTGAGGGCTATGAAATGTTAAAAGGCTTGGAGGGTATCAAAACCCATGAAACCAAAAAATGGATTGACATTTTCCCAAACAATCAGGATATCGGGGCTTTGGCAAAAATGGTTAAAACAAGGCTTGGCGACGCCAACAATCCTACCACCCATGGTTTCCTTATTCAAAACCATGGCCTTTACACTTGGGGTGCAACGCTTTTTGAAGCTCGTCGCCACATAGAAATTTTTGAGTTTCTATTCGAGTGTGTTGGATTACGAAGAATGATGGCTTGATACTGAAGTTCTTGGAGGGAAACAAATGGCTATTATTACCATCAATAATGAAAATCGAATTATTGAAGAGGCCGGGGAGGTCCGGAATTTCCTGGCACCCCATGGAATTTGGTTTGAACGATGGCCACTGGGAGAGCGGGTCGACCCCAACGCTCCCCCGGAAGAAATCCTTTTAGCGTATGATTGTGAAATAAAAGCCTTAATGGCCAAGGGGGGCTTTGTGGTGGCTGATGTGGTGAACATTACCACGGAAACGCCAAATTTGGAAACACTCCTTGATCGATTTCGGGCGGAACATACGCATTCAGAGGACGAAGTCAGATTCATTTTGCGTGGGAATGGGTTATTTCATGTACATCCTGAAAAAGGACCCGTTTTTGCCATTCAAGTTACGGCAGGTGATATGATAAATGTTCCCAAAGGGACCAAACATTGGTTTGATTTGTGCAAAGACAGGACAATCAGGGCAATACGCCTTTTTCAGGAAACAGCTGGTTGGACGCCACTATATGTCGATAATTCCATTAGCGAAGAATATGTTCCCCTCTGTTTAGGGCCTCAACAGGTGGCTGGTTTGGCCAGGACCCCTGGGGTTGGAATCAAAATATGATTCTCCTGGATCATAACTTGAAGGTTCTCCTATTTGATATTGAAGGAACCACTTCATCCATTGAATTTGTTCACGATGTTCTTTTCCCCTATGCAAGACAACAGGCACATGGTTTTTTAACAAAACATTGGGCCAATCCAGAAATCTTTCAATTAGCTCAAAAAATTATCAACGAAGCCCACGAAGTGTTAAAGGAGGTTTTTTCCCAATTTGAAAGGGCTACTCCAGATTTGGCCTATCAGGCAGTTTGTCAACTCATGGATAGGGATGCCAAAGTGACCGGGTTAAAACAGCTCCAAGGGTTGATATGGCAAGAGGGATATGCAGTAAAGCGAATTCACTCTCATTTGTATGCAGAGGTTCCCGAAGCTTTGATGCGATTTAAGAGACATGGTTTTCGCTTGTTTACCTACTCATCTGGGTCAATCCAGGCACAAAAACTTTATTTTCAGCATACTACCTACGGTGATTTATTAGCTTTATTTGAAGGGCATTTTGATACGACTAGCGGAAACAAAGGTGATCGTAAAAGCTATATCAGGATTAGTGATAACATTGGCGTGAATCCTACCGAAATTTGCTTTTTTACGGATGCATTCAAGGAAATCGTTGCTGCCCGACAAGCCTCCTTGCAAACCGTTTGGGTCGTGCGCCCGGGGAATGTTTTGACGGAAACCCCTGAAGGTCATGGTATTTCCAATTTTGACGAATTGTCATTTGATTTCAGGTAGCAAAACACTTTATTTCATCCATTACCTCCGATTTTTCATTGCTTGGTCATACCTATTCCCCGTTGGATTTCCATTTCCAGTTCTCGTAGTACGGAACTTGTTGGTCCCCTATCCGGGGGGTTACGCCAAATGATATTCCCGGTTTCATCAAGGAGGATAAGAGTGGGAAAGGCGGTTACCTGGAATTGGGTCCGTACCGGACAATCCTCACTTCCTATTTGTCCTAAAAGGGTAGTGTAATTAAGACCATAGCGACCCCGGACGGACCGTACTTTTGCCGATCGTTCCGGAATAGGTCCTTTCTCATAGGCAATTCCAACTATTTCTAACCCATATGATTTGTAAGTCCTTTGCAAATTAACCAAATAGGGGAGTGTAGTTAGGCAAGGACCGCAAGTTGAAAACCAAAAATCCAACAATATTAATCGACCTTTATTATGTTTTCTGAATTCCCAAGCATTTCCATCAAGGTCTACCAGGGCAAAATTCTCCAATTTTTTCCCGATCAGTTGGCAGGAGGGTATGGGGGCATCGGGAATGTTGTCTTTGTTGAATAACCCTGGAACCCCACCAGTGATTTCTGGTTTTACCGGGGGAATGGCCAAAGTTGGCATCGAGGATGGCATAAGGCCTAGATCTTTGGCAATACGCTCGGGTTTTACGGTACTGGTTGAGGTACCTGTGGCTTCAGAAGCATTCGGTGCCAAAGAAATTGGTGAAGCCCCTGAACTGGGAGAAGTATTGGTAGGGGCCTGATCCTCGTGGATTTCAATCACAACTTGGCTACTCGGTGCTGCAACAACTGATGTTCCGACATAAAGAAGGGATCGATCCCGAACCCTGGCAGTTAACTGATAGGTTTTCCCGGGTTTTAACCCTTGGATTGAGAAATTTCCCAAAGCATCAGCACTTACTTCAAATTTGGAAAGATTGCGTTGGGAAAGATTTTCTTCCTGTAAATCCACGATTTGAACAAAAGCATTGTTGGGTCGACGCTGTTGGCGATCAACAACGGTTCCTGTTATGGTCCCGTTATTCAAAACGGAATTGGGGGAAATCGCAGGTATTCCCGATGGAGAATTTACAGCAGGAGTAAATGAATTTGTAACACCCGTAACAGGAGGCCATTGAGGAGGTTTTGGATGGGAAGTGGTGGTTGCTGGAGAGAGTGACTTGGCCGGTTCCGGATTTTTTGGCATACCATTGCAACCAAGGACAACCAAGCCCAAGGCAAAAGGAATGATCAGGAAAAACACATTCCTAAATCCCACAATGAATTCCTCATAACCAAACCAAATCACTTTTTCCCATTTTGGGGGAAAAAGTTACCCAATTGTGGCTTTGAAACCATTGCACGAAATCCTTGTCAGGTCAACGAAGGACTTTAAGCAAAACCGCCAAAAAATCACGCCTTGCAAGGTGTGCGCCATGGTTTTTGGTATTTTCGGCACAATCTGACCATTTAGTTAGCCAGAGTTGGGATTTGGTTTAATGCTTGGCCCGTTTTGAACAATGAGCATGAGGAAAAAGGTATTTTTGATCAATATTATTCTCAGGATCAAAACCTAAATCAACGAAATTACCATGTAATTTCACCTCGGGCCGAGTTTTGATGTTTTCCCAAAGGGCTTTGGAAATCCAAAGGTTTTCCAGTTCGAGTGAATTTGGTATTATTGCCATTCGGATTTCGTTCCACCGTGGCCTCCAACAGGATTCCAAACTGGCTTGGATACATTCTTTGTCATTCGGAAAGCTCAATGGCAATTTGGAACGCCATAAGAATCGAGCCGTCAGATTGTTCATCCGAAATGGAATCGGATCAATTCCGGCGATTAAGCGGTCGGTGGTTAAGTCGGAAATACCCACACCAGTGGCATTCCCATGACTTTCAGGGGCCAGGTCCAAGGCACATATTCGGGTTATGCAGGGCTTGAACTCCTCAGTAACCGTTTCCATTAAAAGCCGTCCTACCACATTGGGATCAATACCTGCCCCGGAATAGTTTTTTCCAACCTCTCCAACAATCAACAGGTCACATTGGTCAAAGGGCAACCGGGCCATCCAGGCTCTGGCAAGATCGAGAATTTCAGGTTCCCTTTGGAGCAAATCCTTTTTGTCAACAATTTCAACAAGGGCAGTATTTTCCTTGGCGTTTTCAACAATGGCAAGGCCAGCTTCAAACGGCGATTTTTCCAAAATAACCTCTACGGTTTTTGGCATCATATCCCTTAAGCCTGCAATTCCCCAAACATGGTGTTGGGAAGCTCCCTCCCGTTTGCCCAGCCCAATCACAAGCATTTTAACAATTCCGCTTTCGTACTTACCTCGAAAATCCGTATGGGGTTTTATGCGGGAAACGGTTATCACATGGTCTGCCCGAAAAGCATTTTTGTCCCAATAAACTGGTTCCCCCCAACTATTGGTACCAATGACCTCCACTTCCATATCGGTTTTGACGGGAATCCCTAATTCCTTTTCACTAATCCCATATTCCGCTAACAGTTCCCGCTGACCATTTGCGTTAGCCCCGCCATGACTTCCCATGGAGGCAACCACAAAGGGAATGGCACCTTTTTTTTGAACAAACGCAATGGTAGCCTTGACTATTAAACCGATATTTGCAATTCCCCGGCTTCCTACTCCAATGGCCACGGTTTTACCCGGTTGAAGCCTTTTGGCAAAATCGGAACCGTTCCAAGCATCCAAAACTGCCAGATACGGATCCACCACCTCGGGCTGTTTGTGGGTTTGGGAAATATGCGCAATTTGGGGAATCTTGTTCATTATAATCCACTTCCTTTTCTTGTAGTTTTCTTAGTAAATGCACTCCCTACTAACACCCCCCGTTTCTCTTGGGTTGGGTTGACAACGAGCAACCTTTAGTGGTATGGCAATAAACTTGGGTTCTAAAGTTCGTTGATTGGTTATTTATGCCAAAAAACACCAATCCCGTTTTCAGAAAATGGATCATTCGGGGAATTTCTCTTGCCGGATTAGTGGGATTGTTTCTCCTTTTGGGAGGGTTCCTAACCTGGACCAATCCAACCCTGATTCAAAACCTGTTAATAGACCGAATCCGCAATTCGCTTAATGATACAAAGGTTCATATAGATGGGGTTCAGGTAAACCTTTGGGGGGGGATTACAGCAAATGGCTTACGGTTAGGGCGCGGTAACAGTTTTGATTCCGTGGATTTTTTGAATATCCCAAGGGCCCAGATTGTCCACGACAAAGAAGCCATTCTGGAAGGGCGTTTAGCCATTCGAAAAATTGAGTTATTCCAACCAAGCCTGAGGATCATTCGCAATCCCAATGGTTCCCTGAATGTGGATGGAATGATACGCCAAACTCCCGAGGTTACCGGCGGATTGCCCTCCTGGTTGGTCCATCAGGGACAAGTGGTGTTTGAAGATCGGTTGAAATCGGCCGAGGGATCAAGGCTTCCAAATCTGGAAATCCGCGATTTAAAATTGGCAGGGATGCAAGATTCCAGCCAAAAAGTCCGATTCGAGATGTCCGGTCACGGGGATTGGTTAGGCCCCATGACATTGTTTGGCCAGAAATTGGGCAAACAATTCCCCATGGTGATGGACCTTATGCTGGACAATATCGGAATAAAAGCAGGTTTATTACCTGTAGTAGCCCAAATGGATCCAGTTGTTGCCTCCTGGATCCGGCAATTGTCCGGAACACTTCAAATAAAGGCTCGGGGGGAAATTCCACCCGGTGCCAACTCGGCAATCCCTGTACCCAGATCGGTTCAAATAGGTTTGAGGAATGGTTCGTGGGGGTTACCAGTAGGGGATGTCCGTATCGAAAAATTGGAAGGGGAAATGGAGGCCGGCTTTGAAGGAATTGAAAAAGTAGAGCTTCGCGGAAAATGGAATGGGTCAAACATCCTTGCCCGAATTGAAAAATGGAACATCCCATGGAATCCGAAGTTACCCAAATGGACCTCCCAGGAGTTTCCGGATGAAGTCAAAATTGAGGTGAAAGGGATCCGAATCAATCAAGAATTGCTACAATCCTTTGGTCCTGGTCTTACTGCACTGCATCGAAGTTTTCAACCTGAGGGGATGGCAGATATCCATATTGTGGTGAGAAAAGGGACAATTCCACAAATTTCCAATGCAACGGAGATAGCGCAGGGGTTGGTCCCTGAACTGGATATTGAAATAATACCATTAGGGATGAAATTTGTTCCGGAGGTTTTCCCCTATCAAATACAGGATGTCAAGGGGAAAATCACCTGCAAAATGCGCCAGGGAATGCTTCAAGTAGTGGAAGTGGTGGTCCAGGGTAAAACCGCTGATGATGGCGATATTCGGTTGATAGCTCATGGAACGGGTCGTGATGGTTGGGAATCTTTGAATGTCAAAGTGGATGTAAAAAATTGTCCCGTTGATGGGGAACTTCGACAGGCATTAAACATTAAGCAGCGCGAGACATTTGACCAATTTCAACCGTCGGGGAGAATCGACCTGAACATCCTTGTCGATAGGATTCCAGGTTTGGAAAAACTCAGGACGGAAATTGAAGTTCGGGTCAGGGATGCAAAGGTGGTATACCGAGCCTTCCCATATCCATTGGAAAAGGTTTCAGGGGTTTTGAAACTTAAAGGTGGCAATTGGTTTTGTGAGGGATTTAAGGGTAATAATAATGGGGCCGTAGTCTATTTGGACGGACGATCGTGGCAATTT
Organism: Planctomycetia bacterium; assembly: GCA_005808665.1. Classification (GTDB taxonomy): domain Bacteria; phylum Planctomycetota; class Planctomycetia; order Gemmatales; family Gemmataceae; genus SYLG01. The sequence continues at coordinate 42,472 of SYLG01000019.1, forward strand.
GGCGAAATCTCCATGGGGAGTCCCACTACTTTAAGAATCCTGCTCCGTGCCGAAAACCTCCCTGCAGATAAACGACTTAGAACCGCCTTGGATGTACCCCAACTCCAAAAAAATGGAAATCTTGCCTCAATTTGGGACGAAGTTGGTCCGGAGGGAGTACTCCGCATTGATGCTGATGTGGTAGACCGCCCAGAAACCGGAAATGGATTGGAAATCAATTTAAAAATTCATGAAGGCCAATTTCGGCCAAAACAAATGCCCTATTTATTTGAGGGTGTGAGTGGATCGTGCCAGATTCAGGCTGGCCGTGCAATCATCGAAAATTTGAAAGCACATCATGGTCCCTCCAATTGGCAAATGCAAAAGGCCACCGCACTTTTTAGTGAAAAAAGTGGGCTCAATTTAAAACTTTTTCAGGTTAAAGCGGATCCGTTGGTTTTGGATCAGGCTACAATTCGGGTTTTGCCCCCACCCTTACGAAGGGGGTTAACAGGTGTAACTTTGGAGGGAACCATTGGGGTTAACCTGGATTTGGCCATGGATTTCCCTGCGGATTCCAAACGATTGGTAGTAAGCGACTGGGATGGCCAAGTGTTTTTGCGGGACGCCAATATTCATGCTGGAATAAGTTTTAAGCACCTCCGTGGTGCAATCCATTCTCGCGGAAGGCACAATGGCCAAACCTGGAATGGGGTATCGGGTCGAATGTTAATGGACGGATTATCAGTATTTAACCAAAAACTGGAACATGTATCCGGGCGTTTTGAAATACCCGTTGATGAGCCAAACAGTCTCCGATTTGCCGACCTTCAGGGGAAGCTATACGGGGGTCAAGTGGGTGGGGAAGCTCGTATCGATTTTTTGGCAACCACCCGGTATGATCTCCTCTTCAAAGCAACCCAGGTTAAACTTGAAGAGTTTGCCCGGGCAAACCTGGAGGATGCCAATTCTATCCAGGGATTGGCCGCTGCAACATTACACCTTGGTGGAATTGGAACTGATTTTCAGGGTTTGAGGGGATATGGTAGTATTGATGTTCCTCAGGGGAAACTCTACAAATTGCCTGTTTTCCTTGACCTTATTAAAACATTTGGATTTCGGATTCCGGATGGGACGGCTTTTGAGCAGGCACATGCCTTGTTTAGCGTTGATGGTGCCCTATTGAGATTTCAGCAATTGGACCTTTTTGGCAATGCCATTAGCTTGCGTGGTAAGGGAATAATCCCCATGGATGGTCGGAACATGTCTTTGGAATTTCGAACCGATTGGGCAAGAGCCGCCCAGTTTTTGCCAACCGGTTTTGATAGTGTTCCAAATGCCATTAGCGAGCAGATGTTTTTGGTTAAAGTCCAAGGCAATTTGAAGAATCCAAAAATCGAGCGGGAAATATTGCCGGGACTGACTCAACCGTTTCGCAAAGTGTTCCGCCAGGGATGGTTCGGAAATCCCGGTTCCCGGTTCCAAGGAGATCAATGAAAATGGGGACCCTATTATTCCGGATGGTATTGGTGGAGCTTGTAAGGGTTTTTATTGTTGCTTTGATTGCAATAACCATGATCCTCTTGTTGGCTGGGATTGTGACGGAGGCAGGCCAACATGGCTTGGCTCCCCGCCAGATTCTGGCCGCCATCCCCTTGTTGATTCCTAGTACCTTGCCCTACACTATTCCAGCTACCACGCTTTTTGCAGTATGTGTCGTTTATGGAAGACTTAGTCAAGACAATGAAATCCTGGCCATCCGGGCTGCAGGAATTAATGTATTTGAAGTAATCAAACCTGGCTTGGTTCTTGGTTGTGCCATGAGCCTGATGACCATGGTACTCTATTTTCAAATTATTCCTGTAACCCATGCCATGCTTCGGGCCCTGGTATTCCATGATGCGGAAGAATTGCTTTATTCAATGTTGGGAAAACAGGGAACATTGAGCCATGCCAATCTTCCCTATGCAATGATTGTGAAGGGGGTTCAGGGCCGAAAATTGATTCACCCCACCTTTAAAAGGCGGGATGCCAAAGGGGATATTGATCTCGTCGCCCAGGCACGGGAAGCGGATTTGAGGGTTAATTTGGCCAAAGGGCAATTACTAATTCATATGCGCCATGGCACAGCCAGTTTTCAGGATGGGTCCAGAGGGTATTTCGAAGACCGGGTTTGGGAAGTACCGTTACCCAGCAATTTAAGCAGCGAAACCAGCAAACGGGCCAGGGATTTAACCTGGCAGGAAATCCTGCAAAAAAAGGAGGAGTGGATACAATCCTCAAAGAAAACAGCACAGGAGATGGTTGAATTCACCCATAAGCAGGGGGAAGTTGCGGATAAAGCCCAAGCGGATGCCCACCTTAAAAACCTGGTTCAGCGTGAAAAATACGAAATTCAACAAGCACTTTTTATGGATGTCGAATTATTAATGCGACCAGCATTGAGTTTGGGTTGTATGGGATTTATACTTGTGGGAGCTCCCATTGGGATTTGGCTTAGCAAAAGTGATTATTTAAGCGCTTTTATTACCTGTTTTTTGCCTATAGTCCTTGTTTATTATCCCTTAATGCTTTGCGGTACAGGGATGGCGAAGGAAGGAAAACTGGATCCGCTGATGCTGGTCTGGGGGGCCGACATCGTGTTGGCATTGGTAGGCAGTTGTTTCCTTTTGAAACTATGTCGAACTTGACTCACGGATTACCATTCCTGGATTAAATCCATGTCCTAAACCAGGACCAGAGATAGGAGGGGAAGTTAATTGCCGTTCATCTGTTAGGAATTGGTTACCTTTAAGGTGCCAGAAAAACCGAACCTGTATCGTGTTCGTCAAAGATCTTGCCTACAATTTCTTCCAACACATCTTCCAAGGTGATAATTCCCAAGGTCATCCCATTAGTATCCCTGACAATGGCCATATGCCTTCGGTTTTTCCGGAAAAACTTTAATGCATTCATGGCTTGTTCACCTGGATCAATAAAAATCGCTGGATACAAGGCATCTTCAAGAATTACCAATTCGTCCATAGTTAATATAAACAAAAGATCTTTAACATTGACAATGCCAACCACATTATTCATGTTTCCATCGTATACCGGTAATCGGGTGTGGACTCTTTCCCGTAATTCCTCCAATACGGAATGAGGCGATGTGTGTACCTCCAAAGCATTAACCTTATTAACAGGAATCATGCAATCAGCAACCGTTTTTGCACTTAAACGAAATACATTTTCCAAAACATCCGCTTGCTCAGGTATGATTACCCCAGCCTCTTCCGTGTCCTCCACGATTTTTAAAAGTTCTTCCACCGAATGGGCGTGGGCGTGAATACCGGGATGGCTAAAGCCCGCCCTCCGCAGAAGGAAATTTCCGGTTGCGTTCATGAAATAGACGAGGGGTTTTGAAAAAAGGAGAAAATAATGGACAGGACCGGCAAGTGTAAGGAGGACCCGGTCTGGGGATTGAAGGGCAATGGTTTTGGGAACCAGCTCCCCGAAAATCAAATGCATGAAGGAAACCGCGACCACCGCCACGGTACTACAGAGGGAATGGAGGGCGATGTAACTTATCCAGCCATTAAACCATGGCTCCATACCTCGCAAAAGGAAGGAGGCCAAGGTTACTTCTCCAACTGTCCCAAGGGTAATGCTGGCAAAAGTAATACCCAACTGGGTAGCCGCCACCGCCTGATCCATTTTTATCTGGATTCCAAAGGCGCGTTTGGCCCTCAAATCGCCTTTCTCAGAAAGAGATTCCATCCTTGTTTTGCGCGAAGCAACCAAGGCAAATTCCGCGGCCACAAAAAACCCATTCAGGGCAATGAGGCCTGGAATCATAACCACCAAAGAAAAGAGCTCCCAAGCCGTCATCTAAACATCCATTCCCGGCATGGGAATCCATTCTTGGTTCCAAATCGTGCCACTCCCACTTCACCTATTCTATATCAATTTGCCTCCACCGAAGCGGTTGAAAAAAGCTGTTTTTTTCCAGGGGGATTGTTTCATGATAGGCAAAATATAGTAGGACAGCTGCAAGCATGTTGGTTCAGCGAGATTCAATTCGAGGTTGCCGGTAAGCAGTTTTGGAGAACCTGGGATGGGTCGTGGAATCAAAGGGCAAATTGGGTTGGTTTCCTGCCAGATGAACAAAGCCGGGTCCAAAGTGGTAGGGGAGAAACATATTTTGCCATCCTCAGACGATTGACTTGGAACATGCTCGAAACCAATTATCCGCCAAATTAGGGATTAAGGACATGCGGTTAAAAGCTGGATGGGTTTTGGAGTATTGGGAATCAGTTCCAAAAGGTTAAGGACTTTTGGTGCGCCCGGCCTGCGGAAAACCCCTAGGATTCGTAGGTATAAAGAAATTATGTTCAATATGGTGGTAGGGCGAAGGTTATGGAAAATGGTTTTGCGGAAGGGCACTGGGCCTTTTATGGGTTGGCATTGGCAATTGGGCTTATTGTCTCTGGCTGGTTAACGCACCGGAGAAAGCCAAAATGGATTGGATTTTTACTATCGGCAATTCTGTTTGGGTTGGTTTTTGGTTTTTCGTATTATTTGGAATCCCCCAAAGAGCAAATGACGAAAGTAATTCAATTCATGGCAAAAGCCGCTACCAATGGGAATTTTACCCAATTCCAGGAGGGCCTTTCCCCCCAATTTCAGCATCCAAGTCTAGGGTCAGGCCAAAATTTGGTGGCGTACCTCAAACATTGGAGGGAAAGAATCACCCAAACCCGAGTCGTTGTTTGGGATTTTATTTTGACCAAAGACAGCCAAGCCAGTCATTTGAATTTTATGTTAAAGGCTGAGTCGCAAATGGAACGCCCGTATTTAGTCCGGGTTAGGGCTACCATGGAAAAAAAAGGTAACCTATGGGTCATGAAAGGATTCAAACTATTTAATCCCATCAATGAAAGGGAGGAAATCACTCTTCCTTAACGGAATTACCACAGTTACTGCCTTGAGCAAGGATCGCATCCAACAATTTCAACAGAACTTCCCATGGACATTTTGGTTATTTCACAACTCGGGGAGGTAGGTAACATTCCATATTTACACATTAGTCGAGCTTGGCGGCGACAAGCGCACCCTTCCAAAGCCAATAGGGTGATGATTGCCATTGCAAACCACAAAACGCGACTCATGATGCATCCCCCAGATTGGATTGGACAAAGACCCAATCCAATTGAAGCATGTCTCCTCGTTACCGGGATTGCAAATTCCTCGATGAATTTTTTTCAATAAACAGGCAACCAGTCCAAAAATATGCCGGATACAAGGGTATTGCGGGCAGTCAGGCCCTTTATGTCCAACCCTTGGAGTTTGCTCAAGGGCAAGGGTTGGAAAAGGCAGGCGGGCATACTGGACTGGATTGCATGGGCATACAAACGGGCATCATTCCCGGAGGACATTGCTGGGCCTGATGCGCATTAGGCTGCTGTTGTGTATTTGTGGGATGATTTCTATGAAACAATCCACCATTTCTGCAACCTGTTGCGGATCCCGTCAGTGCAAGTATTCCCGCAAATAGCATAAACTTTTTCGTATTCATTACCATTCTCCCAGTTCAACCTCATGTTGATTAGAAAATCCATCCATCCTGGGGATTTCCGTAGCAATTCAGTAACGGAAACCAGTAGAGTCGAAATTAATGTTTCATGCAAATCAATTCTTGAAAGATCTTGAGGGTTCTGGGACATGGATGCAGATTGTAAGGGTAATGCGCAAGAGGCCGTCAGAAAGTCATCCCCTTGGTCCTTTTTAAAACCGGGTAATGGAATTTTAAAAGCGGACCGAACCCTTTATGCGGTAAATTCGTTAAATCGGTGATTCCGTCGCACTGCCTGCCGGCTCGGAATTTTTCTCATCGATTGGTTTATTTTCTGGATCTGGAACTTTTTGAACAGGAAGTATGGCAGTAGCTAATCCAGCATGAAATAGGAGGGTTTCCATTTCCTCCCCACTCAATTCTTCCTTAAGTAAAAGTTCATCCACCAGGACTTCCAAAAATTTCACATTTTCCTTAAGCAGTTCAAATGCTTTCTCGTCCGCTTCAAGAAGTATCCGCTTAATTTCCTCGTCAATCAAATTTGCCATGCCCTCGGAGTAATCCCTGGCCTCTGAAAGTTCCCTACCCAAAAAAACATGCTCTTCACCCATTTTGAAGGCCATTGGACCAATACGGGGACTCATACCCCAATGGGCAACCATTTGACGGGCTATACTTGTTCCCCGTTTGATATCCGATTCTGCCCCGGAATAAGACTGCCCGTATATGACCCTATCCGCAGCACGACCCCCCAATAATCTAATGAGGTATCGTTTAAAATAATCCTCACCGTGATGGTGCTTATCCTCGTCAGGGGCCGTCCAGGTTACCCCAAGGGCTTGTCCTCTTGGAATAATCGAAACTTTTTGCGGCCTTTCCGAACCGGGCATCAACCATGTTACCAACGCATGGCCGGCTTCGTGATAGGCGGTGCGACGCTTATCCTCAGTCGTAAGGATTTCTTCTCTTTTGGGCCCAATCAAAACACGATCTATGGCAACCTCAAAATCTGCCCGGCCAATTTTTGTTTTGTTTAAACGGGTAGCCACAATTGCGGCTTCGTTGGCCAAATTTTTCAGATCGGCCCCGGTCATTCCAATAAGGAGCCGTGCCAAAACTTCCAGGTTGACATCATCGGCCAAGGGTTTGGTTCGAGTATGTACCTTAAGGATTTCAACCCGTCCCTTTACAGTGGGTCGATCCACGGTGACATGCCGATCAAACCGACCTGGCCGCAAAAGGGCAGAATCCAGGACATCCGGGCGATTTGTGGCCGCAACAACGATAACCGTTTCAGAAGGTTGAAACCCATCCATTTCGCTCAGAATCTGATTAAGGGTCTGTTCGCGTTCATCGGATCCACCACCCAGTCCTGCACCTCGCATCCGTCCAACCGCGTCAATTTCATCAATAAAAAGGATACATGGTGCATTTTCTTTGGCGGTTTTGAACATATCCCGAACGCGACTTGCCCCCACCCCAACAAACATTTGAATGAATTCTGACCCATTGATACTGAAAAAGGGAACTCCCGCTTCCCCTGCAACCGCTTTTGCCAAAAGCGTTTTTCCGGTTCCGGGAGGGCCAACCAGCAAAACCCCTTTGGGAATCATTGCCCCCAAGGCCTGAAATTTCTCTGGGGATTTCAAAAACTCGACAATTTCTGTAAGTTCTGCTTTGGCATTTTCTGTTCCGGCAACATCCTCAAAAGTAATCCGGGATTTATTTTTTTCGTATCGTTTTGCCGGACTTTTGATGTAATTGGACAAAAATCCGCCCCCCATGGGGTCGCGAAATTTGGGGAGAATGAGGAAAAAGAAGACCAAAAACAAAAGGATGGGAAGGAAAAACATCAACAGGGTTCCCAACCCGGCATAGGGATCCTCCTGTTGTTCCCAATCCACTTTGCCCGACTGAACCAGGGAATTCAATCGATCAATGGTTTTGGTGTCTTCAATACGCGCTCGGGTAACAAGGAAGGTATTTTTTTTGCTTAGTAGGGTTTTGAGCTCGACATCTTCCAAGGGAGCCCCTTCGACAAGATCAATGCGAATCCTGTCGACACCCACAAAAATGATTTTTTTAATATTCAGGCTATCCTTGGGATGGAATAGCAACCTGACAAAGGATCCATAATGGATAGGATTTGATGCGGAATATTGGCTTGAAACCAATAGGAGTCCCAAAACCATGGTGATCAAAATTAGCCAACCCCAGTTTCCCCCAGATGCGTTGTTGGCTGCCGCTTTTGCGGATTTTTTTTTGGCAGGTTTAATGGGGGGAGGTGTGGCCGGGTTTTTTGGGGATTGGGCCATAATATGGGATTCCAATAAAAAGTTATGGCCACCCGGGCTCCTACCCTGATGGCCTTTCCTTGAATTTTAGGTTTATGGCAAGAAAATGCCATGGCCAGTTTATCCAATTGGCCAACCCTGGGAGGTGGCGTTTATTCCTGGTTGGAAGGGGAAGCCGTTTCCGGTTCAGCATCTTGCTTGGGTACACTTAAAAACGCTGCCAATTCCGCAAAAGTCCCCATATTTTTTCCCGTTTTTAGAGTTTCAAGATTTACATTTTGTCCCTTAACCGGTTCTTTTTTTGCTTTGGGAACCATTTGGCCCTGATTGGTTTTATCCGACTCCGGTCCAACCGGGTTGACTTCAAGATTGGGATCCTTTGCCTTGGGTTTTCCTTTTCCCAATTGCTGTTTCATCGAGGTTCCCCGGGGAGGCAAATCAGCCAATCCTCGCGGAAGGGATTTGACTGGTCCTCGTTGGTCGCGTGGCGGCGCTTGCCCAGGTCCCCTTCCCCTGGGTGGACCCCGGTCAGGACCCCGGTTGGTTCCCATGGGCCGATTTCCCGGTTCCGAATGGCCACCTTCTCGCCTTGGCGGCCTCGATCCCTGGTCTTGACGATCCCGAGGGCCCTCTTGGCGGGGTCCATCTGACCTATGACCTCCAGGCCGCCTACCCCTACCCTGCCCTGCCCCTTGTGAACCATGAGGATCCCTATTCCCCCCTGGTCGGATCATGGTTAGGGAAACCCTTCCTTTTTCCTTGTCTAGCCCGCGTATCCAAACCCGAACCACTTCCCCCACATGGAGCATTTCGTGGGGGCTGCGAACAAATCGGTTTGCCATTTCGCTTATATGAACCAATCCACCGTCCTTTAAACCAACATCAACAAAGCAACCAAAATCAACCACATTAAGGACCGTGCCCCGAACCTCCTGACCGACCTCAAGGGATTCCATGGAAAGCACGCCGTGACGAAGGAGCGGTGGCGTAAAATTCTGGCGAACATCATCGCCCCCATGAATTAGTTCACCTAAAACCTGTCGAACCGTGGCATTATTTACACCGGGCATCGAAGAGGGTGCTTTGGCCTCAATCCCAGGGCCCTCAACCTCGATTTTCATTCGCAAGGCTTGGTGGGCGGAAACCGACCTTAATGCATTGGAGTCAGTCTGAAGTTCGCCAAGAATCCATTCTGCCAGTGGATATTTCTCAGGGTGGATCCAAGTCGAATCCAACGGGTTGTCACCATCCGCAATCCGAAGAAACCCAACCGCCTGAAGGTATCTGTCCTCCGTCATGCCTGGGACAAGGCGAAGTTGCTGGCGATTAGTAAACCGTCCAATGTTTTTTCGATATTCGACCAAGTCCCGAGCCACCGCCGAATTCAAACTAGGAATATACCTAAGTGCGGCCACCGAGGCTTTATTGGGGTCAAGACCCACTTGGGCAACCGAAGATTCCAAAACTCCCTCCAAAGCATCCCGAAGGTTTTTCCCCTGGGCTTCGGTGGCATGAATTCCACTCACCAAATACTGGGGATCAACTTTTACCATTTCGGCAAGGCTATCAACAAACCTCCTGCCAATGTTGATGGCAGCCCTTAATGGTGCATCATGATTGGGTAATTCCTCCCGGCCTAGTGTGCTTCCACCGTATGCGGCAGCACCAACCTCCGCAATGGTTGTGAAAGCCAAAGAGGCAAGAGCTGGGGGCAAGTGATCCAAAGAGGGACATTGGAATGGGGTAGTTTTCCGGTCCTTTCGGGTACCATGTTTTTGCGGTTTGGTGCTGGCTACAAAAGTAACACCTTCAACAGGCTTTTCATCCTGAGGAGGCGAATCAATTGGTTCCGGATTACCGACCGCAGTCTGGTGATCAGTAAGTTCATTAATGGTGATGACTTGGTCAGGGCTGGATGGGACCTCTGTTGCCGGTTCTTCAGGGGCAGTCGTTTTTTCAATGCTATCCTGAATTTGGGACTCATGAGGGGTTTCGACTAGGGGGACCTCGGCATAAACAGACGATCCCGCCTCATTTTCTGTCGGTGTTTGTTCAACCCTAGTTGAATCCGCATTATCCCCATTGACTTCCAGGGCGGGTTCTGGTGGTTTGATTTTTCCCTGACGCCTATCCTCCAATTCTTGAAGGAGTTCGGCAACAACCGTTTCAACATGACGAAAGCCGGCTCCGTTGCCAATAACCACCACTTCGATTTGGTGTCGCCTGATCCACTCCTCGAGTTTATGTTTTGGTTCTGCTTTGCGCGATTGGGGTGGATGAGCATTAAACAATCCTTCCTCAACCAAGTCGCCATTTTCATCCAGGATGGCAACCTTGCATCCCCCCCGACCAGAAGGGTCAATTGCCAAAAGTCTAAGGCCTGGGGAGGGAGGAGTCATTAACCTCAACCGAAGGGTTCGACAACAAATGCCATTGGCATAATCATCAGACCTGGCACCTAACTCCCGGCGAGTTTCCCTTTCCAGGGAGGGCCCCATAAACTCGTGGATTACCCGTTCCGCTATCCTTTCCAAAAAAGATCGATGGGGATGTTTCGACATAATTTCCGGCGAGGGCAGACCCAATTTAAACTTGGGTGAAGAAAGTTTGGAGTACGGATCCTCCTCAAAGATAGGGTTTGGGACTACCGTTGGATTATCGGTAATCTCAGGGATTGCAGAAGAACCGGATTCGTGTTCGACCTCACCTTTAGATACTTCTGTCAGATGATCCGGTAAGGCAACCGGGAGTATTTCCGCTGGAATGATTGGGATGTTGTTGTCATTTTCTGAATCTCCAAGGGTTTCTATGGATGGAGAATCAACGGGAACTTCCTTCGTTTCGCAAAGACCCGTTTCAAGATTACCATTAGGTTCAATTTCTTGATTTGGTTCCCCACCCATGTTTATCGCGGGCAAAATTTCCGGGGATATTTCTTTGGGTTTCGGAGCAGGAAGGGGTTTCCAATTGCTTAGAAAATCAGCAAACCCTGTACTTTGACCCGACTCTGGTAAAGGCAAACGGTCCAAAACTAACCTGGTGGCGGCCGGACGATTCCAATCAATCAATACCTCAAGGGCGTTTGATTTTTCCCCTCTCCTAATGGTGAAAATTTTGTGGGCGGCTACCTGACGGAGTGGTTCTGAAAAACGAAAAAACTCCCGGTAGTCTTGAGCATTGGCATCACTGGTCCGGGAGTTTTTTGCTGTTTTCAAATAGCCTGATTCATTGAGGACGATCCGAACCGTCGCCCTCAAGTCCGCCAAGTCGGCAAGCATTTCCGCCAAAATAGCCGAAACCCCATCGAGGATTCGATCCGTGTTTTCCAATCCCCTTACGGGGTCAATAAGAAGGGTGGCAGTTTCAAGGAGATTGCCCACAGAGGGATCGCCACTCCATACAGCCTCAGCCAAAACCCCAAGAATTTTGTCTTTAACCTGGGAGGATGCAACCCGTCGTTTGGGTTTGAAGGGAAGGAAAAGGTCTTCAAGTCGCCTCATGGAATCGGCGGCAAAAAGGTTGAGTCTCAGTTCTTCGGTTAAATATCCTTGGGTTTCTATGGCCCTCAATATGGTATTTCGGCGATCAGAGAGCATTCGTCCCTGTTTCATTTTGGACACAATGGCTCGCATTGCCGGTTCGGCCAATCCCCCTGAAACCTCACTTCGGTAGCGGGCCAGGAAAACGGGGTTCCACCCGGCGTTTAGTTGGGATACCGCTGCATCCACTTGGGCTTTGCGCAATTGCAGATCTTGGGCAATCCGGGCGTGGTCCAATGGATTTCGAATGGAATCAGGTTGGTTTTCGGGGGTTAAATCATTTGCTAAGGTCATGGATTTTAATTCCTGCTGATTTTCCAAAGGAAAATCCGTTGTGAGGGAGGTCCTTTAAGGCTCTCCTAAAGGGGACGGTCAAGGGGAGGCATTTTCCCAGATTGGTCCCAAAATCAGTGACGGGGTTTCGTGTAAGAGTATTAAGGTCCGAAAGATTTTGACGCTCCAGGGAGAGGTTGGCCCTCCAAACAAGCGGCAATTTCATAGCCCTTAATGCACCCAACATCGTTTAGTCTAAGTTTTTTCTAAATAAGAGGGAGGAAGTCGTCAAGAAAGATCCAAAGTGGTTTGATGGGTAAAAAAAGGGCACCTGCCCTTGACTATACATCTGTTACCATGTATACATATGTTCATATGAACATTTTGCACCTGGACATTGATGCCTTTTTTGCCTCGGTCGAACAGCGTGATGATCCCTCCCTTCGAGGACGACCTGTGGCGGTTGGAACAGGTGTCGTTGCCAGTTGCAGTTATGAGGCCAGATGTTTTGGCGTGCGTACGGCAATGCGTCTTTCCGAGGCTCGAAAGCGGTGCCCTGGCCTTCTCATTCTCCCTGGGGATTATCGCCGTTATGAACAAGCCGGACGCCATGTTCTGGCCATTTGCAAAGATGTTGTCGAACGGGTTGAAGTTTCTGCCTTGGATGATCTTTACCTTCTTCTGCCGGTTGAAAAAAACGATGCGATTCGCTTGGGAGAATCCCTGCGGGAACAGATAGGTGAAGAAGTGAAATTAAGTGTTTCCCTTGGAATTGGCATCAATAAATTGGTTGCTTCGGTTGCCACCCAGGAGGCGAAAAACCGGCGATTGGAGACCTTCGGCGGCAATTTGCGGTCGTGGATGGATCAGAATCGTCCCCTGCCACCCTCACCGGTGGTTGGGGTAGATCCTGGCCGGGAAAGAGAATATCTCGCCCCTTGGCCCGTGGATATTCTTCCGGGTATTGGTTTTTCCACCCTCCGCAAGCTTGAACCCCTTCGCCTTGCCACCGTGGATGATTTGGCCCAAATTCCCCGAGCCCTCCTTTGTGGCCTTTTGGGAAAACAGGGTGACCGGCTTATACGCTTTGCCCAAGGAATTGACGATCGACCGGTGGAATCCGCCAAAAACCAAACGAGAATTGGAAGGCGTGCCAGTTTTGATCCTCCCGTTTCCAATCGCGAATTTCTCATGGCACTTACCAGTCATTTGGTTGATCGAGCCACAAGTTGGTTGAGGTGGAAGGGACACCATACCCGCGGCTTGAAATTATTTATGCGCTATGGTGACCAGCAGACTGGAGAGGGACATGCCTCTTTACCGCAATGGACGGATGATGAATCGCTTTTACGCAAAACGGCCCAGGATCTCCTCAATCGAAACTATAAACGGAGGTTACCATTGAGACTTTTGGGGATTGAACTTGGGCCACTCCAATTGGCGGTGGTTGAACCCCTTCTCTTTCCTGATCCACTTGCCTCCCGATTTCGGGAACTGGTTGCTTGCAAGGATCATATTCGAGCGCGTTTCGGCTTTACCTCATTGCAAAATGCATCTTCCCTTTTGCTAGACAAAACTTTGGCAAAGGACCGGGAAAATTATCGTTTTCGAACACCCTGCCTAAGCCGCTGAACTGATAGAGGACTGATCTTCACCCCTCGGAAAAGGAAAAGGATGGCCCAACAATTACTGGAAGGGCTTTGCTTACCAATCGAATATCAACCCGCTTGATCCCATCCCCAGGAACGGCAATCACTTCCCCATCCGCATGACATGGGATACCCTCGGGGGATTCCACCAAAAACTGTGTTCCCTCTTTAAAAAGTAAAGATTTCTTCCTTTGTTGAAATGTTCCCATTACCAAGCTGGGTAATAGCGCAAGGGCCCGGAATCGGCTCATAGGCCGAACCACCATTACCGAAAATAAACCATCATCCGTTTTGGAATCGGGGCACAAGTCAAAATTGCCTTCCCTTCGGCCGTTTAACACACTTAGGGCAAGTATTCCCTCAGCCTTGGAAAACTCTTCCATGGGTTGGTAATTAATGGAAACATTCCAACATTGTTGGCGCCAATCCCAAAACAACGATTGAAGTAATGCGGCAGTATAAAGTGGAATACCTCGTAGCCAACCGATTTTTTGACTCCTAACCGTTACCATGGCATTGAGTCCAAGTCCTACTCCATTGACAAAAGCCATAGATGGATTTTGGTCCAATTGGATCCAGCCATGGTCCACCCTACCTAGCTTCCACCCAGGTTTTTGCCACCAGCCTTGGGTAAGGTTAAGCGAATAGGCAAAATCGTTAGCCGATCCCAGCGGAAGGATTCCAAGGGTTGGAACAACTCCCAATGATTCCTCCAGGAGTCCACGGGCTGCATGGTGAACGGACCCGTCACCTCCGGCAATCAAAACCAAATCCACACTATCCCTGCGTGCTTGAGCAGCAAGATTTCGCAGGTCCAAAACATTCTTGCTGTAAACCACATCCAAGGTATTAGCTACCAATCCAAGTTGGTGTTCAATTGTTTCCGAAGATCGGCCGGTCCTTCCCCGACCTGCCATCGGATTCAGGATAAGTCGAGCCCGGGAAAATGGTGTGTTCATGGGAGGTAAATCGCAAACTGTATTCGGAATGAGGTTTTTGTTATCATATTCGGAGGACCAAAAAGCAAAAATAAACAACCTAAGGGTACCGGTACGGACATGGACGGTTTTTTTTTGATGAACAAGCCTCGGGGCCCAACCTCACGCAAAGCATTGAGTCAGTTTGCAAAATCCCTTCCCAAGGGCCTTCGCCATGGCCATGCCGGAACTTTGGACCCACTTGCTTCTGGAATGCTCCTCATAGTCACAGGGAAAGCAACCCGATTGATTGAACTTTATCAGGAATTTTCCAAAGTTTATGAAGCCACCATCCGATTTGGAGCAACCAGCCAAACCGACGATAGTGAAGGACCCATTACTCCGCACCCTCATGCGGTATTACCAACAAGAGAATTGCTCCTTGAAAAACTAAATTGTATGGTTGGGGTCCTTTCCCAGGTTCCCCCCATTTATTCGGCGGTCCGCATCGAGGGCCAGAGGGCCTACCGATTGGCGCGATCTGGAAATCCCAAAGTACCCAAACCCAAAAACATCACCATCCATCAAGTAAACCTATTGTCCTACCAATGTCCAATTGCCAAGGTACGGTGGGAAGTCTCAAGTGGCACCTATATAAGATCCCTTGCCAGGGATTTAGGAGAATCCCTGGCATGTGGAGCTTTTTTGGAAGATTTGATTCGGACCAGTATTGGACCTTGGTCAATCAAGGAGGCCTTACACCTGGAGGACTTTCCCAATACGGACCATCCTTCGTGGATTCCCTTGGAAAAATCGTTGGTTCAAATTCCGAATCTCATTTTGGGACATGCCCGATGTAAAGAAATACTAGGTGGAAAGGTTGTCCGGTTGAACTCCGATGACGAAGGGGTTCAAACAACAGTTGGAAATCATCTACTTAAGAGTATTTCCGGACAGGTTCTTGGATTGGTAAAAGTTTCTTGCCTACCCGAACAAGGTGTGGTGGTTACGCCTTGGAAAATGTTCCTTCATGTGGAACATTTGCAAAGGCAAGGCCAAGCTTAATGATTTTTTTGTTGCCCAACAAATGCCAAAAATGGGACCAAGCAAAAACCTGGATAATTTGCTGAACCGACAAGGCAAAAATCCCCAGGAGAGTAGGAGGCCAAATTTACGCTATAACGCCCTGCACTACCTCACCCAATACATCCGTTAAACGATAATCACGGCCTGAATGTCTATAAGTCAACCGGGTGTGGTCCATTCCCAAAAGATGAAGAATGGTGGCATGAAAATCATGAACATGGACAGGTTGATCAACCGACCGGACACCATGCTCATCGGTTCCTCCATAAATGGTTCCTGCCTTGACACCGGCACCGGCTAACCATGAGGAGAAGGCCCAGGGGTGATGCTCACGCCCGGGTGCATTGGCCGTATTGTTAAAGGGGGTTCGACCAAATTCGGTGGTCCAGACAACCAGGGTATCTTCCAACATTCCCCTTTGGGACAAATCGTCCAACAAAGCCGCAAGGGGTTTATCAACCTGTTGGGCTAATCGCTCATGATCCTTCATGTCTCCGTGGCTATCCCAGTTGCCAGAACTTCCGGTGTGGATAATTTCAACAAACCGGACACCTCGTTCAACAAGCCTTCTTGCCTGGAGGCATTGCCACGCAAAGGAATTTGTTGGCTCCATTCCAAAACCGTAGGCATTTTTGGTTGACATGGTTTCCTGGGAAAGGTTAAAGGCACCTGGAGCTTCCATTTGCATTCCAAATGCTGTTTCAAAACTTTTCATCCGGGCATTCAGTTGCGGGTCGGTTCCACGAGACATTTCATGGCGCCTATCCCTTCGTAAGAGTAAATTCAATTCTGCCGATTGTTTGTCCCTTGGTAAATGTGGAATAAGGTCTGGAATGGGAGAGTTCATTGAAGACACGCGCGTACCTTGGTTTGGCCCGGGAAGGAAATCCGAGGCCCAAAGCTGTGTCCCGGCATAAGGATCCTGAGGTGCTAAAACCAAAAAAGAGGGTAGATTGTTATTCAGGGTTCCGAGGCCATAGCTAACCCAACTTCCAATGCTGGGTCGGGCTTGATTGAACGACCCGGTATGCATTCCCAAGGTAGCGTTGTAATGATTGGAGTGATCTGTGTGCATGGAACGAATGAGGGCAATCCTATCCATACCCTTTGCCAAGTTCGGAAAAAGGGAGCTTACCGGAATCCCTGCCGCATTGGCAATGGAAAATGGAAGAGTGGTTTTCTTGAGAAAAATCTTTTCATACCCTGGTCGATCCTTTATTTCAGGATGGTCAAGTTTAACCTGTTTCCCATGATCCTTGGTTAAAGCAGGTTTGGGATCAAAAGAATCAATATGGGAAACCCCTCCTGAAAAGAAGATAAAAATAATGTTTTTTGCTTTGGCGGGAAAATGGGAAACCTGATCCAATTGGTCATTCAAAGGGAAACTATTAGCCTCAAGATGCCTAATAAAACCATAAAATAAAGGAGACCCTACCACCATGGATCCAAGAAACGAACGGCGATGGAAATTATTTGCCATTTATTAAATCCTAATCACGGTAGATGAATTCGTTAGATGCCATCATTATGCGAATAATAGCAACCCAAGGTTCGGGATCTATTGTTTTGGGAGCATCCTCCAAATCCGCCAAAGTTGCTTTTCGAGCCAATAGCAACCGGCAAAGACGATCCATGCGAACCTCAAAACCCTCCATGGGAAGTTTACCAATTAAATAATTGGCACGCTCTTTTACGAAAGGGTTATTCAAGTACCAGAGTGCTTGGGGAGGGGCAGTGGTGAGTTGTCTTGAAGCTGTACTGCTATTGGGATCCGCCCCGTCAAACAAACCAAGAAACGGATGCCTTTGAATTCTCTGAACCATGAGAAAAACACTTCGTTTCTTGTGTTCATAATTGGCTCGAAACGGGCCATGTTGGGTGAAACCCCAACTGGCCTGGTTGGGAAATGGATGGGACTCCCCATCGCTTTGATCCAATTCATTGGAAACCAATAACAGGCTGTCCCGGATTTCTTCGGCCGATAAACGCAGACGGGGAAACCTTGCCAGCCAATGATTGTCCGGATCCATTTCAACCAAATCTGTAGGGGCAAATGAGGACCGTTGCCAGGCATTTGAGTTGAGGATGAGTCGGTGAATGGATTTGGTTGAACCACCATTGTCCAGAAAATACTTTGCCATGGAATCCAGCAAATGGGGATGGGAGGGAAGATCCCCCCTGAGACCAAAATCATTGGGTGTACGGACAATTCCTTTACCAAAATGCCCTTGCCAAAGGCGGTTTACATAAACCTTGGCTGTAAGGGGATTTGCCTTATCCGTAACCCATGCTGCCAATTCCATGCGACCAGATTGTTTGGGGTTTAATAATTTTTGGCCTCCCAAAAGGGTCAGGTTTTGGCGCGAAACGGTATCACCTCGGTCTTTGGGATCACCACGGTTTTGGATTTGTGCATCGTGGGGGGTGCCTTCGGAAACAGCATACACCAAAGGGATTTCCCCTTTTAGGTCCTTAATCGTTTTTTGAATGGCTGCAATTTGTTCAACTTTTTTTTCAACCTTTACAAATAGGTCGGCACCCTTTGGCAAAATGCGAATTTCCCCAATGACGCCATCTGTTCCACCCGGATCCAAATCCGACAACCTGGTTTCTACGGATAACATTCCTGATTCGGTAATTGGCAAGCCAATACCAACCGGCCCATTTGGGCCTGGATGAACACCCAGGCTGGATTTGGGTTGTTTAACCGTAATGAATGAAATTGTGGAGGGGTTGGTGTTGGCAAAGACCGAGGGTACATCCCCTTCATATTTCCAAACATGGAGACCTTTCGTATTTAGGGAGTCTTTTTGAAAGGTGTCCATCCTTTTTGAGCTTCCCGAAAGGTCAAGAGGAATCCAACCGGAGGTTGGTCTCTTATTGTTTTGCAATGCCTCTTTGAGGAAATCCTCGGTTAAATCTTGCACTTTTCGGCCAGAATTTCCTACCAGATTGACCTTCATTTCTACTTGGGTAGAGTCTGCCCCATGGTCTTTACCTGCTAAAACACTTAGCAACAAGAGGTCACCCGCCTCCACGGTTGCATTGGTAATTCCAGGAAATTTGATTTCTCCCCTATTAGGCATAATCCCCTTGGACATAGGGGTTGATTTGGCAAGTAACTCGGTCCAGGTTTTTGACTCAGCAACAGATTCTTTTATCAATTGGCCAAGGTCTTGTTCGAGTTTCGTTAGACGGTCTGTGGATTCTTTTGAGGCAAGGGAGGTCAAATCCACAGGGTCTTTTCGCTTTTCACACCCAGGCATTGGAAACCTTGTACTTTCCAAAATTCCGTAAAGGGAATAATAATCCTTGCTGCTAATCGGGTCGTATTTGTGATCATGACACCTTGCACATGCCAATCCAAGCCCTAGGACTGACTTGCCAAGCGTGTCAATGGCATCCTCAATAGTTAGGTAATGATCCGCCAAAACATCATATCCAAATCGCCTGGCAATTGCCCAATACCCTGTAGCAATAATTCCCTCATCCATTTCGTGTTGCGAAATGATCCCTTTTTGAGATCGTAGATCCCCTGCAATTTGCATTTGCAGAAAAGTATTAAAAGGGAGGTCCTTCCGAAATGCTTCTATGACCCAATTTCGGTATCGCCATGCTTGTGGTACGGGAAAATCAGCCGTCTCCCCTGCGGTATCCGCATATCGGACAACATCCAACCACATTCGACCCCAACGAACCCCGTAACCAGGATGGGCCAAATAATACTCCATTGCCTCGGTAAACCAGGTTTCTTTTGCTAAATGATGAAACCGTTCCTGTTCCGCCAATGTGGGAGGCAGTCCAATCAAGTCAAATGCCATTCGCCGAAGTAAAACCTCCCGGGATGCTTTTGCCAAAGGTTCAAGGCCCTTTCTGGCCAACCCTTGATCAATCCAGTGATCCACCAAATTTTTGCCACCGGGTGGGGGATAGGTTGCCAAAGGCTCAAATGCCCAGTGATTTTTCCCGTAAAGCAATGGGACCATGCTGGGCCATTTAGCACCTTGACTCACCCACTTTTCCAAGGAGGCCATTTCTTTGGAATCAAGGCTTTCATCGGGAGGCATGGCCTTGATATTGCTTTCCCGATGGACTGCCATTAATAAACGGGAAGCTTTTGGTGATTGGAGGTCGACCACTAATCCATTTTTCCCGCCCTTTGCCAAAGCTTCGCCACTATCAAGCCTTAACCCCCCTGATTGTTTCTTTAATCCATGACAGCGAACACATTTATCCACCAAAAGGGGACGAATTTTGGTTTCAAATTCCGTATCGTCAGCCAAAGTGGCATTGGGGAATAAGCACACCAGCCCACCCAATGCAATCACTAATTTCCGGGTACTGTTAAAATACTGAGAAAATAAGGACCTGTTTTTCATGCATTTTCCTAGGGGGATCGCCTTGAAACCACGGAACGAAGGAGGTAGGGGTTACCTAACTAATTGTACCACTCCAGGGAGATTTATCGCTAGTCCGCTTGCAGGATTGGTGGATTACTGCAAGAATTATAAGTATGCGTTCACGGGATTTTGAGATTTTAGTTGACACGAATGGGTCTTTCCAGCGATACCAGCTGGCATGCAGTCACCCGACATACTTTTGGAAACGGTACACGATCTCGAGACTTTACTCAGATGTGCCAGGGAGGA
>SYLG01000111.1 GCA_005808665.1 Planctomycetia bacterium
GTCCCTCCATATTGGACTGCCCCGCAAGAATGAAAACTCGCAGCGGTTTGGTGCCAGGGTCGGCACAATAGCCGGGCGTTGGAATCAGCAGCAGAGAGGCGAAGATGAGATTCTTCATGGTGATCGTCGTTTCCTTTGACATTGATATTGACCCTGACGGGAGTCGAACCCGTGTCGCGGCCTTGAAAGGGCCGTGTCCTAGGCCTCTAGACGACAGGGCCTCCTTGGAATGCTATCATAGCCCATGAATCATGGTTTGTCGAGTTGGACCTTTGTAATTTGGGCCCCAAGTCCATAAATGGCTTGGATATACGAAATTATGGCAGATGCCGGATGGTTGGAATTGTTGCAACAGGTTCAAGCAGGGACAATCCGCCCCGAGGATGCCCTAACCAAGCTTTCCCTTGGCAAAGAGGGAACAGCTGACTTGGGTTTTGCCCGGGTGGACCTGGATCGCAAACGCCGTTGCGGCTTTCCCGAAGTGATCCTGGCTCAAGGGAAGACGCCCGAGTGGACCGTTGGGGTTGCCAAGCGGTTGTTCCTGGCAGGCCAAGCGGTTTTGGCGACCCGAGTAGAGGATCCAACGGCCTTGGCACTTGAGGGGGCCTTTCCCCAAGGGGAACAGGACCGATTGGCCCGGACCTTTTTTTTGGCTGGACCCGAGGTTCCCGCACCCAAGGGGAGGGTTCTTGTCCTCACGGCAGGAACCGGAGATTTGCCTGTTGCCCGCGAGGCCTTGGTGACCGCCAAGGCTCTTGGTGCCGGCGCGGACCTTTTGGTGGACATGGGAGTTGCCGGGCTCCATCGAATGTTGGAACAGCTTGGAACAATCCGGGCGGCAGATGTTTTGGTGGTGGTTGCAGGAATGGATGGTGCCTTGCCAAGCGTGGTGGCTGGCCTGGTGGATCGCCCCGTCATCGCCGTGCCCACTTCGGTTGGCTATGGGACCTGTTTTGGTGGGGTATCAGCGCTTTTGACCATGCTCAACTCCTGCTCGGCGGGTGTGGCGGTGGTCAACATCGATGGGGGTTTCAAAGGTGGGTATCTGGCTGCCATGATCGCCCTTGGAACGGATTGCGCCCATTCAACGGACCTTCCCGGGGGGTAAAGGTTTGGCGGTTTTTCGCAAAGGCAAAAAGTGTTGTCCAAGGTCAGTGGGGTTCACCCTGATCGAACTCTTGGTGGTATTAGCGATCATCGGGATTTTGATTGGCTTGTTGTTACCGGCAGTGCAAAAGGTCCGCGAAGCGTCCAACCGGATGAGTTGCCTGAACAATCAAAAGCAAATCGGCTTGGCCCTTCATGGATTTCATGACAGTCACGGAGTCTTTCCGGCCAGTGGATGGCGTGTGCCCGGACCGGGAAACCCTTTGGGCAAAAGAGTGGGTTGGAAAGCCCTGATTCTGCCCCATATTGAGCAGGGGAGTCTACAAAACCTCTATTCCTTTGACCTGCATTGGTGGGAAGGCCCCAACCTGGCCATGGCCCATGTTCGCATTCCTGCCTTGGAATGTCCAAGTGTTCCGGGGAGAATGGAGGCCCTTTGGGCGCCGCCGTTTGAGATTCGTCCTGCAATGAATTTCCCCAGACCGCTTGGACCAACCGACTATGAAGCCATCATGGGAGTCCAACCGATCATTGACCCATCTAGGTACAATTCCGGGAACAGCCGGTCGGTTCTCTTTCGTAACTCGGTTACAAGAATGACCGATATTCTGGATGGATCCACCCAAACGGTAATGGTGGTGGAATGTAGCGGGCGACCCCTGTCCTGGTTTCAAAGGGTTTCCGATACAACCGTGACTAACGATCAGGGATTTGGATGGATCGACAGCGAGGGGGCATTTAGTCTGGATGGATCAAGCTGGGATGGCCGTCAACAGGGTGTAGTACCGGTAACAAGGAACACCCCCTTTGCGATGAACAGAACCAACCTTGGTGAACCCTATTCGTTTCATTCAGGCGGGAGCAACCTGCTTTTTGCGGACGGGCATGTTGTTTTTGTATCGGATGGAATTGGGCTATTATCAATGGCCGGGCTTTGCACAAAAAGTGCCGGGGAAGTGGCAGGAGATTAGGTAGAAAAAGGATTGGTAAAGGGGAAAAGCAAGGGTTATTTTTGGGGGGGCGTCCTGGAAGAATCGTCCCTTTTGCTTTCGGGTTTGGGTTTTTTGGGTTCCATTCCCATCTTCCAGGTGAAATCGACCAGGTTGTCCTGATCCCGATTGGAAAGCAGCTTGAACGAAGGCATCAGGCCCCCATCGATTCCCGAAACCAGGATTTCTTTGAACTTGAGCGGGTTGGTAGCCAAGGTCCAGCCGCCGATAGTCAAGTCCCTCGGTGGTTTGGGTTGTCCCTTGGCCATCACTCCATCGCCTTTGCCCGTTTCGCCGTGGCACCTGGCACAATGCATGGTAAAGAGCAGGGCGCCACGAATGGGGTCGGCAACGAAATCTTCCGAGGAGGCAGGCTTTACTGGGCCTTTGATAAAGTTGGTGCAATAAAAAGCAAGGAGGGGAAGGGTTAGGGCCAACAGGGGCAGGATCCAACCCAAACCTTTGAGATGGCGCCTCTCGGGGGCCGGTCGGTTTGGATCGTCATTGGAGGTTGGTTGCAAGGGGTTCATGGAGACATTCTATGGTTTGGGGAGTCCCTCCCACCGAATCCATCCCCTTTTGATGATCCGTTTTCCCCGGCCAATCAGGCAAACCTGTCTAACCCAAGTTTCGCAGTTGGAGTGTTTTTTTACGATTTTTTGGCTTATTTTGGGAACATGATTGTGGTTTTTCCCGGGAATTTGGAGTATATCGAGTTCAAAACAGCATATAGGCCCAACCAAGTTCCTTGATATTGACCGCTCCTTGTGCGAATTTGGCAATGGGATTTGCAATGGTTCTCGGGTGGTCCAGCCGGTTTCAAACCATCTGGGTCGGATTGAATGATTGAAAGCCAATGGGGAACTCGACGGCAAAGCGGGTACCTGACCCGGATAAAGGGGAATTGGAATCCCGTCGTTTGCAGGCTGATTTGACTTTTTCTTGGGGAAGAGTGGGTTTCATGGTCCCAACTGCATAACTTTGGGTAATATCAACTAAATCAAGATCTTTGCATTTCGAGGAAATACCCCCCTTTCTTGCCAAAGAAACTTGCCTCCAACCTGTTTCCCCATTAGCTTGACTCTGGTATACCTATTAATCACCTCTGGGATTCCACCATGTCCTCCCGAGTGGTTTTCGTCGTCCGTTGGTTGAGGCGATTTTATCGTCCGGTTTCCCCGATCTTAAACCGTTCACTGTTAACCTTGGAATCCCTCGAAAACCGGTTTGTCCCGGATGGCCAAGGATTCTCGCAACTTCTCCCTCAATGGAACGGGGATAACTGGGTGCACCCATCGGCATCGGTTGCGACACTTTCTTCCAACTCGGTCCTCGTTCCCCTGGTTGCTCCTTCTCCTCCCTCATCGGGACCGGGTGCCGTTCCTTCCGACTTTTCCCAATTCCATTTTCCGACCACCCTTCCCGCCGAAACAATAACCCAAACCTTGTCCACTTCGGTCCTTACCGGGAATTACCAACGGCACTACACGCTAAACGCACAAAGCCCAAGCGAGCA
>SYLG01000112.1 GCA_005808665.1 Planctomycetia bacterium
GAAATTCAACCCCTCAAACCAAGGCAAATGGTTTAAATCCGTTCAGAGGATCTCTGAACAATTGCAAACCCCATTGTTAAAATCGCACAAGTAGCGGGAAATATCAAGTAACTTGGTCGGGACTACATGCCGTTTTGAACCCGACATACTCCAAATTCCCGGGAAAAACATCAATCAGGGTCCCAAAAAAGACCAAAAAATCGTAAAAAATCACTCCAACTGCGTAACTTGGGCTAAAACGGGATTGGCTATCGATACGGTCGGTGTGAAAACACGCACTTTTTTTCAAAAAAAACTTTCCAAACCCGTCATCTTGCCTGGATCATGGGTTTGGGCGTTTTATCTTTTTTTCCTTCCCTTTTTCCGGAAAAAAACCATTCCGCTTTTCCAAAAAAAACAAACTCTTTCGCAATGGTCCCCGTATAGAATGGGTCGGAAACTTGGCATTTGGATTTACCGCTCCAAGGTCTATGGACCATTTCCATTACCCTTCGCAATTTCTAAAAGCGAAGCCACCATAGCCTTGGGTAGGTGATTCAAAAGGTTGCGATTTTTCTATCAGCACAGGATCGGGTCCTATTTTTCCTGCCGACCCTGTGCCTGAATTTAGGGACCAAACATGAACATTCGACCGATCCATTCCCTACCCTTGAACCTGACCAGGCGGTCCACTCCCTTTGGAGTGGAGGCCTTGGAGCGAAGGGAAAACCCGTCAGGGCTCACGGCTACTTTTCATCTCGATTCCCACTGGGGAACGGGGATGCAAGGCACCGTTACCGTGGAAAATCAGACTGCCGCACCGGTATCCAATTGGGTTGTATCCATGGAGTATGCCAATTCCATTGCATCGGTCTGGGACGGAAGGATCCTATTCCAAACCAATACAGGTTACAAAATCACCCATAATGGCTGGAATTCAAGCATTGCTCCTGGACAAAAAGTTTCGTTTGGTTTTGTGGGCGGTGCCAATCACGAACCCGGACCGAAAAACCTGACCGTTTCCGCGGAAGGCATCGCACCTGCACCAACGCCTACCCCAGCACCTGCGCCTACCCCAGCACCTGCGCCTACCCCAGCACCAACCCCTATTGGTCAGGTTCAAGTCAAGGTTGAATATAAAGTAACATCCGATTGGGGATCCGGGTTTAATGGAGACATTTCGATTACAAATGTGGGAGATTTGGCAATCACCGGATGGACACTTGGTTTCCACTCCACTAATACCATTACCTCGGTTTGGAATGCTACCAAAGTAAATAGTGGTGACAATTACCTGTTCTCGGATGCCGGTTGGAATCAGGTTATTGCCAAGGGGGCAACCGTATCCTTTGGTTTCACCGCAACGGGTAATGGTAAGGCTATTCCACCTGGCTTTACTTTTAATGGCCAATCTGTAGGCAGCACACCGACCCCAACAACCCCTCCAACCCCGGCGACACCTCAACCCACGAAAACCCCTTCCCTATCAATTGCCAATGTATCCTTGATAGAGGGAAATAGTGGCACGAAAAACATGGATTTCAAAGTCCAATTGAGCTCGCCAACCACCTCTGATGTGCAGTTTACGGTTAACACGGTGAACGGAACCGCCATGGAAGGTGTTGACTTTCAACCCCTGGTTGCCCAGGTGGTTACCATTGCGGCGGGCAAAAGGGAGGCAACCGTTAGCGTACCCATAATTGGGGATTCTTTGGTCGAATCCAATGAAACCTTTTCACTTCTCCTATCGGCGGCAACGGGGGTTGTCCTTGGCAACATCAGTCCCTTGGGAACGATTGAAAATGATGATGTATCTCCGCCGGAGTCCCCACCCCCTGGTAATAATGGGACAACAGGAAAACGGGTAGTAACCTATTTTACCGAATGGGCTGTTTATGACAGGAAGTTTACAGTCGCCGACCTGCCTGTCGACAAATTAACCACCATCAACTATGCCTTTGCAAAGATTACGGAGGCTGGCGAGGTTGGTATTTTCGATAGCTGGGCTGCGGTGGAAAAACCATTCGGGGCGGACAAATGGGATACTCCTTTAAAGGGAAATTACCACCAACTCCAACTCCTGAAACAAAGCCATCCCAATCTTGAAATTCTTATCTCGGTGGGTGGCTGGACTTTGTCGGACAGGTTCTCGGATGTTGCCCTTACGGCCCAATCCCGTGCCAAATTTGCGGCATCCGCAGTTGATTTTTGCAATAAATATGGCTTTGACGGGGTAGATTTGGATTGGGAGTATCCTGTAGGTGGTGGTTTGGAAACCAACAAATACCGGCCGGAAGACAAACATAATTACACACTCCTTGTGGAAGAAATCAGGCGCCAGTTCAACCTTGCCGATGCTGTGGATGGTGACCATCGGCTAATTACAATTGCCGCCCCGGCCGGATTTGACAAAATGGTTCATTTCGAGTTGGCCACCATGAGCCAATCCCTGGATTGGATGAACCTGATGACCTACGATTACCATGGTTCCTGGGAGAATGGGACCAATCATCAGGCGGCCCTTTTTGCCAATCCCAAGGATCCATCGCCCCTTCGTGACCAATACAATATTTCCCATACTGTGGATGCCTATTTAGGGGCAGGGGTTCCGGCTGAAAAACTCATCCTGGGTGCCCCAATCTACGGGCGGTCCTGGAAAGGGGTTCCTTCGGTCAACAATGGCCTGTTTCAGGAATCGGCAGGGGCAGGAAAAGGTACATGGGAGATCGGCGTTGTCGATTATTCAGATCTTTTAAACAAAACCAAATCACAACCTGATGTCTACCAGTTGCTTTGGGACGAGATGGCCCAGGTGCCCTATGTTTATGCCCCGACAGTGGAGGGAGGTTGGTTTAGCACCTTTGAAACCACCCAATCGCTGGAGAAAAAAATCGACTATCTCATGGGGAAAGAAATGGGCGGCATAATGTTTTGGGAATCTTCGGGAGATGTGCGCGATGCAAATTCTCCGGATTCGTTGACCGGGACCGCCGCCCGGTTACTCCTTGGGAAATAACCAAACCGGTTGCCGGAATAGGGGATTTTTACCTTGCCAAGGTCATTCCCGGGCTTGGCCTTGAAGGGACCGGGAGGCTGGGTAGGGTTCCCATTACCCAACCAGCTGCCTGAGGACATAAGGGAGGATGCCATCGTTTTGGTAATAATGGACCTCCTGGGGGGTATCAATGCGCAGCAATGCCTCAAAGGTTTTGACTGAACCATCAGAGGTTGCCTTGACCGTCATTTTGGTACCGGCCCTGAGTGTATCCTTCAAGGTTTTGGCCAAATCGGCGATCTCAAAAGTCTCTTCCCCGGAAAGGCCAAGACTTTGGGCCGATTGGCCAGGGAGAAATTGGAGCGGAAGGATTCCCATGCCAACCAGGTTACTTCGGTGGATCCGCTCATAGCTTTCCGCGATGACGGCCCGGACTCCCAAAAGTTTTGGTCCCTTGGCGGCCCAGTCCCTGCTTGAACCTGAACCATATTCTTTGCCCGCCAGGATAATGAGAGGAGTGTTAGCCTTGGCATAAAGGGCCGAGGCATCAAAAATGCTCATGGTTTCGTGTGTCGGCAAGTACCGGGTCACCCCGCCTTCGGAGCCAGGTACCAGCAGATTTTTGAGGCGAATGTTGGCAAAAGTTCCCCTGACCATGACTTCGTGGTTGCCGCGACGAGCACCATAACTATTAAAATCCCCTGGTTGAACACCCTTTTCCAGAAGGTATTTGCCTGCGGGGCTGGATGCCTTGATATTACCGGCCGGGCTGATGTGGTCTGTGGTAATGCTATCTCCCAAAAGGGCAAGCACCCTGGCCCCGGCGATTTCCCTTACGGCGGGAACCTCCCTGGTCATGCCATTAAAATAGGGAGGATTTTTGACATAGGTACTTGTTTCATCCCAAGTGTAACGATCCCCTTTGGGAATAGGGAGGGAACGCCAGGCTTCGTCGCCCTCATAAACCGAATCATATTGTTTGGCAAACATGGCCCGGTCAAGAGAACCGCTTTCCGCAAGGGCCACCTCTTCCCTGGTTGGCCAAATATCTTTCAGGAAAACCGGCTCCCCATTCGTTCCTGTCCCGATCGGTTCGTTTGCAAAATCGATGTCGATTCGCCCGGCCAAGGCATAGGCAACGACCAAGGGTGGAGAGGCAAGGTAGTTGGCTCGAACCTCGGCATGGACCCGGCCTTCAAAATTCCGGTTGCCCGACAAGACGGCAGCAACCACCAAACCGCCCTCCTCGATTCCTTTGGAAACAGGACCAGGCAAAGGGCCGGAATTGCCAATGCAGGTGGTGCAACCATAGCCCACCAAATGGAATTTGAGTTGGTTAAGAGGGTCGGTGAGGCCGGCTTTTTCAAGATAATCTGTAACCACTTTGGAGCCCGGAGCAAGGCTGGGTTTGACCCAGGGCTTGGTGGTAAGTCCCCGACTCCTGGCTTTTTTGGCAACCAATCCGGCTGCAAGCATTACCGAAGGGTTGGAGGTGTTGGTGCAACTGGTTATTGCGGCAATGACGACAGACCCATGCTTTAATGTATGGTCGGTGTTTTCCAGGGTGGCGATGCCTGTAGCCGCCAAGGTTGGGGTTTCGCCTGCCCTGTTTTTGGCCCGTGCCATCAACCCGGGAAGGGCTTTTGCAAAGGAGGCTCCAACCTCGGTCAAAGGTACTCTATCCTGGGGACGCGAAGGCCCGGCAAGACTTGGAACAACCGTACTCAGGTCCAGGTGCATTGTGTCGGTAAACACAGGTTCAGGACTGTTGGGATCGTGAAAGAGACCTTGGGCTTTGAAATACGCCTCAACAAGTGCAACAAGCCAGTCGGGCCGATTTGAAAAACGGAGGAAACGAATGGTTTCAGCATCCACCGGAAAAATTCCACAGGTAGCACCGTATTCAGGGGCCATGTTGGCAATGGTTGCCCGGTCGGCCAAGGAGACTTGCGAAAGGCCCGCACCATAGAATTCGACAAACTTGCCAACCACACCCCGTTTCCTGAGCATTTCGGTTATTGTCAGAACAAGGTCAGTGGCATTAGCTCCCTCGGGGAGTTTCCCATCCAGACGAAACCCTATGACCTCGGGAATAAGCATGGAAACAGGTTGCCCAAGAACGGCGGCCTCGGCCTCAATTCCCCCGACCCCCCACCCCAGCACCCCAAGGCCATTGATCATCGTGGTGTGACTATCGGTGCCAACCACAGTATCCGGGTAAGCCATGGGGGCTTCCCCGGCAGGGAATTCCCGGGTAAAAACAACCCTTGCAAGGTATTCCAGATTTACCTGATGGACGATGCCGGTTTCCGGGGGAACGACCGCAAAATCGGCAAACGCCGTTTGTCCCCACCGAAGGAAAATATACCTTTCCTTGTTTCGTTCATATTCGAGGTCGGTATTGGTTTTGAAGGAGAGTTCGGTTCCAAATTGGTCCACCTGAACCGAGTGGTCGATCACCAGTTCGGCCGGGCAAAGGGGATTGATCTTTTGGGGATCCCCCCCAAACTTGGCCATGGCATCGCGCATCGCCGCCAGATCGACAACTGCCGGGACTCCGGTGAAGTCCTGCATCAGGACCCGTCCCGGGGTGAAGGCAATCTCGGTTTGGCCAATGGCTTTGAGATCGATATTCGCCAATGCTTCGACATCTTTGGCCGTTACATTAAGCCCATCCTCCGTTCGCAACAGGTTCTCCAAAAGAATTCGGAGGCTAAAGGGAAGCGACCTGGATTTGGGAAATCGGGAATAAAGGGTATGAAGGTTGTGGTAACGAAAAGTGCGATCTTGGACGGTGAAGGATGTCAGGGAAGAAAACGAATTGGCCATGGAGTCTTTTCCAACGGGTGAGGGTGTTTGAACCGAGCGTGTTTCTTTCCTTTTCCTAAGGGAAAAACATGGTTGGGCAAGGGAATTAGCCCTAATGACAATTGTAAAAATAGGTCGAATGGGCGAATTTTAGGCAAGGCAGGTAAAGTGGACTTGTTTCTTTGGTTTTACCTAGGGTATTCATGCTCAATCTGGCCATTGGGTATCCCTATGGCCCCTCCCATTCCCACAGCAATTTGGACTACCTGTCCATGAATGATGCCAATTTGCCTGTTTTTACCGCACTTCTCCTGGGCGTGTTAGCAGGTCCCCTCGTTTGGTGGGTTGGCCGTAGTATTTTGCGTTTTGTGGCCTGGCAACTGGAATACGGCAAGGCTTGGTTACCTGACCTTGCTGGGCAAGA
The DNA here is from genome assembly GCA_005808665.1 of Planctomycetia bacterium. Lineage (GTDB taxonomy): Bacteria > Planctomycetota > Planctomycetia > Gemmatales > Gemmataceae > SYLG01. Next base: position 6,207 of record SYLG01000112.1, read on the forward strand.
ACTCGACTGCCCCGGCTGTGCAAAATCCTTCGCCCCGAATGAATCGACTTGCCTGGAGTGTGGTAAATCCCGTGAGGTAGCCTATTACGCCTCGCTTCGGAAAGTGGATATTGCAGAGGAACAATTGGTTCGCCTTAGCCGAATGGGTGCGGTGGAACCGGAAACCGCCCTCCGCATGGAGGAGGGGCTTTTACGCCAAAAAAACGCTTTAGGTCGGTTGCGCAAACCTCAAAAACCGCCCAATAGCATGGTGGAGTGGGTTTTGCCGGGTGGAGAGCCCATTGATCAGGGCTATATTCACCCGGAAACTTTTTACCAATCATGCCCTCCGGGAACCCATCCCCTTCGACTCAAAGCGGTTCCCGTGACAAAGGATCATGGCTTGCCCAATGGGACCGGGCCTTATTTTGCCCGAATTGCCGGATGGTTTCTCTTATTGGCCGGCCTTTTTGGTTGGACCCAAGGGGCCTTTTCCCAGGAAAGTTTCTCTGGCCGGATCCCGATCCTGGCGGAATCGTGGATGGGGTTGGCCCTCATGTTAGTCGGCTTGTACAGTTTAGCTTTTGGCCGGGCATCAGAAGTCCTTGCCCAAGTTGCAGCTATGGGGACAGGGATCCTTGTTCCAGCTTTTTGGATGATCGGACCATGGATTCATGGTACAACAATAAACCCTGGTGATTGGGCCATTGGATTGGCATGTGCAACCCTTTGTGCGGCCGGGGGAGCTATTATCGATCGATATTTGGCACAGTGGCGAGCCGATTTCCTGAGCGAAACCTTTGTTCCCAGCGAATCCGGGGTTTCGGAAGCCCGCTTGATGTCACTTTCCGGCTTGGCATTGGGCCTCCTTCAGGTAGGAACACTCGTAGGGTTGGTCCGACCTGAGGGTTGGCTTGGCCAATGGGTTGCTATTTCAGGTTCCTTATGGGGAATTCTTGCCTTATCCGGATTTCAATTGGGGCGTTTAACCCTGGCAGGGAATAGACTCGAGTTTCGGCTCCCTGAATGGATTTTTGAATGCTGTTTTGGAGCCGTGATCGCACTTGCCGCTTTCCTGGGAACAACCAACCCGAATTATGGACCCACCTGCATTGCGGTCGGAATGTCCTCTTTAACATTAACCGGAATGATTGTGGCATGTTGGTTTGGGAAATCCTGGTCCAAGCTTTTACGCCCAGACGGCCCGCGAATGGCACCGTTATTACTACGAACAGCCATCCTTACCGCCGCAGCGGGATTTGCCACGGGATCACTACCCAACCACTATCCGTGGGCTGGGGCTATTGCGGTTGGAATCAGTTCGCTCACGCTTTTTTGCCTTGCAACTTTATTGCGCCAACATTTCTTGCTAATCCCCGGCTTGGCCTTGCTTGCCTTGGCCGGGGCCCTTGGATGTCACCAAGCCATGGTGGAATTGCACCATGGAATCCTTGAGCAAATTTGGTTTGCACTTGATGGAGCACTTTTGGGTATTGCTTTGGGAGCAGGACTTGCCCGTGGCTTGGAATGGCAAATGGGAACAAAAAACCCATTAAAATCCTCACCCACCCTTTGGATGCGACTGTTTGCTGTCCAAATCCTGAGCGCATCAACCCTTGCTGCTGTGGGATTGGCCCTCATCCACAAAAACCTTGCCGAAATGCACGATTTGTCCAGCCCGATTACCATGATTGCCTGGATATTGACTCTGGCAATGGTAATCCAGGTTCGGTCCTTGCGAGGACATGGGTTAGGGTTGTTGGCGATTTCAGGATCCATTTTACTTGCGGGGCTCCTCAACCAATTCACCGGCCGGGTTGTTCTTGCCATGCAGGTGGGACTTCTGGAATGTGGTATTTTTGGACTCATGTTGGCAATCGGGGTTGGCCGGGTTAGGTCCATTTCCCGCAGGCTTTCAAAGGTTTCCGTTTCGTGGTCGATGGCCCTGATGGGAATTCACCTATCGGGAATCCTTGCCCTTTTATTGAACCGACAAATGGGTTGGGAAGGAATGATTGTTCCTGCCCTGTTGGGTGGAACCACCTGGATGCTGCTGGCCCGAAACCGGAACCTTCCCGGACTGGGATGGGTGGCCCTCGGGTGGATGTTTGCGGGCACTTTACCCCATGCAATAAGGCAATCAACGCTTGCCGAGGGTTTGACCACCTCCCTGGCAATTGCCTTGGTTGGATTAACCCTTTGGTGGATCATTGCCCCGACCAAATTGTTGGCTAGAAACCGTCCCGTCGGGCCATTATTTGCAATTATTGTGGCCATATTATCCGCATTCACAGCCCTGGCTTCCCAACCTATTGATCTCATTGCCGGCAGCTTGGTTGCGGTTTCGTTCCTAAGCTTGATTATTGTGGTGCGGGTTTGGGAACCCTCACCCATGCTTTTGCTTGCAGGACTTTCCGGGGTTTCCCTAATCACTTGGCTGGTCAGGAATTTGGCAGTTATAACCCATCGAAATGGATCGGAATGGCTTGTCTTTGGCCTGGGATTATTTGTCGCCTTGGTAGCGGTTTTTTCCCAATGCGGGACATTTTTTTCTTGGTGGAAACCTTGCCAGAATTGGGTCCGGAATACCTTTTCCATTATTGTAGCTATTGCTGGATTTATGGTATGTGCAATAATTCCATATCCATTAATGCTAGAAACCAATCCTTTATACCTTTGTTTCCTGGTGGCCACTCCGTTTTTGGTGGCTTTTTCCCTTGAAACGCTTGCCAAACACCTGACCATTGGGCAGGGAAAAACAGCATTAAGGAGTTTGGCCCTTTGCCTTTTCTTAGTTGCCTGGACCTATTTGATATTCCTTATTCCCCAACCGGATTGGAACCAACCAAGGCTTGCCCTCGTTGTACTTTCCTTTCTTTGGATGGTTTCGTTTTCCCTTCTTGATCCTGCTGGAATTATGGGATCTTTTGGCAAGGAACTACCAAAGCGAACAAGAAGTCTACTTTTTGCATTATCCGGAATAGGGACGGTTTTGGCCCTTACCGGGGTACTGGCATTACCGCACAATGGGACATCTTCGGCTTCGATCCTGATTGGATTGACCCTACTAATCGCTTTGGCAATGGCTGGTTTCGTTTTTTACCGGGCCAAGGATAAGGGTTCCCTGGAGAGTGCACCGCCAAATCCCCTTTGGATGGACCGATACCATCAGGAAATTCAGGGCCATACCATCTGGTTATTCCTTGCCTTGGGTACCGGGTTAGGATGGCGTTTATTTGCCCCCACAGCGAATGATAATCCTTGGGATGGCCCAGGCAATCCTTTGATTTGGGCCGTTGGGTATTGGGCCATTTGTTCCTTGATTATTGCCATGTTTCGTGGGGGAAACAAACGGTGGCTTGCCCGATCGGGAGCATTGCAGGTGACGGTTGCCTCGGGTGCGGTTGCCCTAATCCTTTTGGGGGCCACCTTGAGCCAATCCTCAAATACCAATTCCATGGAACCCAGCCAATGGAATGCTTCCTCCGGGATGTTGGCAACCATGGCTCTTGGTGCGGCCTTGGTCTTTGGTTTTATGAGCATCTTTTTCGATCGTCTTAGACCCAAACCTGCCCGGATTGGGGAGCCAGGTTCCGACTGGGGACTATCCTTGTTTGGCCAACAAACCTTTTTCGCCCATCTGTTTTGGATGGCATCTGGCTTGGTGATTGTGGCCTTTATTCATCGCGAATTTGGCTTGGGAAATACCTATTGGGCCTTTCTTGGCATATTACCGCCCGTATTTGGTTTGGTCGCTTTCCGTTCTTCCAATCCAGTATTAATTCCCGCCGAAAAGTCGTCAGACCTGGTCCCACGCCTTCATGAAGGTCCATCAAAGGATGGGTACGATTACGAAATACGCCGTGTCGCCTAAGGTAAAGTATTCCACAATGATTTATGCCAAGCCCAGTCGAAGGCGGTAGTCCCATAATAAAAGGGAAGTAATCGTTTTGGCATCTTTTATGGTTCCATCCAAGGTCCAACCCAGTGCGGTTTCCCATGGTACAACTACCGGTTCCAATTGCTCATCCGCTTCGGGTGCCATATTTCCTTTTACCAGCCCACGGGCAACATACAAGTGAATAATTTCAGACATAACCCCAGGGGATGGGATAAACTCGCCCATTTTTTCGATGGATCCTCCTGAGGAATTCAGGGTGTAGCCGGTTTCTTCCGCCAATTCGCGTAAAGCAGCTTGATCCGGGGGTTCATTTGGCTCAAGTGTCCCGGCAGGTATTTCCCATAATTCGGTTTGAAACAAGAAACGGTGGTTTTTCAAAAGGCATACGGAACCATTTTCCAACAAAGGTAAAATTGCCACCGCTCCGGGATGCAAAACCACATCCCTGCGAATGATGATTCCTTCCGGGGTAATTGTTTCATGCAATCCAACCCGGATCCGCCTACCGGTGTGAACGATATTAAATTCCATGGTTTTCCTTTTGGGTTCGAAATAAAAGCAAAGGGCGATAACCCCAAAAAACAAATGAGGACAGGGCAAGTCCGGCAAGAATGGACAAAAAAGGCATATTTCCAATTCGGTTTTGCAAAGCAATCATGGTTGAGTGCAGGGGACTGTCCTCGCAAACGGCAAGCATGGTGATTGAATTGTTGACAAAGTGGGCGGCAATGGATCCGTGGAGGGTGCCGGTAATCAAAACCAGTTTATGAAGAAATAGGCCGAGGATTGTAGCATACACCGCCTGGACAGGGGCAATGTGCATCACTCCAAATAAAAGGGATGTGAAAAGTACTCCACGAATAATACCAAGTCTGGAAATCATCCCACAACCCAAAAAACCCCTGCAAAAAATCTCCTCACCAAGTGCTGGGCCAAACCCAATGATCAAAACACCAGCCCACCAAGGCCATTTGGCAAACATTTTTGCCACCTCACCCTCGAAATGTATTTTTTGAAAAAAATGGTTTGCCCAATGGGAAAGGCCTTCTGCCAGAAAAAACAGGCCTATTCCAAGCATCATCCCAGCGACGATATTTCCAGGTTTTACCTGGGTCAGGCCGATTTTATCTTTCCATTTTGGACCAAAAAACCGTCGGGAAAGGAGTATTCCGTATATAACAGATAAAATTTGTGCCAACCCTAGCCCGGCAATCAACGGAACCGTAGCCTCCCCGGATGCCAAAAAACCAAAAACACCCCGTTCTTCAAGGTGATTGGCCATTACTGGATCATCCCACAATCGGATACCAAAAATAGAGGCGGCCAGCAAAGCCCCAGGAATTTGGGTTACCACCAAATAAAAAGCCACCCAAATCAAAGCCCACCAGGGACCAAGCTGGAATTTGTTTCCCAGTCTGGTGCCTGGGACCGGCTCAAGATTTGTCGGATCATGCATAACCACTCCAGCCCCACCACACCAACAGATCATAGATCCAGGGTAATTTCCAGGGAGACCAGGCAGGCCATGATGCTGAAAAGACACCAACCGCCAAAAAGAAATAGGCAAGAATCCTGCCGTTTTTCCTGACATTAAGTCGCTCTAAAGCAGGAATAGTGCACAACAGCAAAAGTGGGGATAACCAAATCAGCCACCTGGGCCCACAACTCATGCCACCATAGTTGTCACTTTTGAAAAGGTAAAAACCGACAACGATTACCGTAAGGCCAAGTGTCGTTATCGCAAGTCTGCCCTGCGTTTCCCCTATCCCTGTTGAACAGGTATTTCCCTTGACAAACAAGCTATTCGTTTTGAGGCCAAATCCCCTGGTTTTAACCAACCATTGGAAGCCTCCCAAAAGCGAAAGGAGAAACAATGGGGTTAGTGAGAAAAGCCCATGATGACCGATCAAAAGGTGAAAGGCATATTCAGGCCTGGTTTCCCCCATGTTACGCCTTGCGAAATCTATGTTTCTTTTAAGGTCGCCAAAAGCGTTGAAGGGATTCCACGGGCTACCTTCATAGTCGTACCATGGGCCACCAAATTCCGAATAGGCGGGAAGAAAGGATCCAATGGAAATCCAATTGAGAGCGGCAAGTGCCACCATGAAACTTAATGCCGATATAAGGAATATCAAAAGGATCCAGAATTGGCGCCAGTCCAACCAAAGAACCAGAAGAACCGCAAAAAAAGATAGAGCGGGAAGTTCCATAGTGAAGGCCAAGCCGGAAGATGCTCCTGCCAAAAAAGCTTTCCAGACGCTTGGCAAGTTGTTGCCAAGGACCGCCCATAGGGCAAAAGTAACCAGAAAAACGGCCGGAGTATGGTTATTCAGTGTAATTAAAAAGGGAGTAACAAGAGTACCAAATGCAGCAGCAGTCACCAGAAGAATGCGGACCCAACCCGATTCGGTCAACCGGAACACAATGGAGGCAAACAATAAAAGATAGAGGCAAAACGGAATGATATTGATGGCAACCAGCGAGATTCGGATTATTGCCGCTGGCTGTTCCTTAAGGGTCCAACCCGTTGCTTTTTGCAAAACCCATGTCCAACCGGCAAGGAGTGTGGGAAAAAGGGGTGGTTTGCTCGAATAGTATTCCAACGAATCAGGTTTAAGTACCCTATCGATGGAGTTCCAACCCTCCTCGAAAAGCAAACCCGTATCCCCCTTGATCCTGGATAGTTTCCCCGCTTCGAGTAACAGGGGAATGGCAAACGGCTGATTCATCCCAACAAGGGCACATGCGCTTGCAACGAAGGGCCCCTTTGGCCTTTGGCCGATGACAAAGGTGCCGTTTTCAAGAAGTGCCCTGACAGTTAGCCATCGCGAGCGGTCATTGGAACTGAGGGTGACCACAGGGATCGGTTTTTTGTTTATCCAGGCCCGCTTGGAATTGCGTTCTTCAACGGCTCTGAAAAGTGTGGGATCATACAGTTGGGTGACGGAGGCAAGGCGCCCCGCAGCCATTGATCCGGCAACCAGAATCAAAAGCCAACAAACCGTTTTTTGGGCGGAAACAGGAAGCAAAGAAAGTCCATCGGTTTCATTTTTTTCCATTTAAGGAACCTCTTTGGAAGGCATATTTTGGCAGGAAATTTGGTCCGCTTTTATCGCCAAAAGTTTGAGCCTTAACAGGTTGAGGGTCATAAGGGCGGTTCGGTGTTGGATCTCGGATCTTGAGCCATGCCAATTTTGGGTATGTTCCGAGGTAACGGAGGACCCATCGTCCACCGCGGCAAAAACGAGCCCAGCAGGTCGTCCAGGGCCCCCATCACCGGGACCAGCATATCCCACAACCGCCACTCCAAGGTCAGTCCCCATTTTTTCACGAACGGCCTTGGCCAGGAACCTGGCGGTTTCTGGCCCAACGCACTCTTCCCTTTGCAAAAGATCCTTGGGATATCCTAATAGGTTGTCTTTGGCTTCAGGCCTGTACAAAACAAGGGATCCCGCAAACCACTTCGAGATTCCAGGAACCGCACCCAAAAGGGATGCCGTATGACCGCAGGTGACGCTTTCAACCAAAGAAACTGTCAGGTTGAGCTCTTCCAAAAGCAACCCAACCGCTTCGGCAAGAGTATCTTCATTGGCCCCAAACACAAGGTCGCCCAACCTGTCCCGAATGATCTCCTCCACCAGGGCGATTTTCGCCTGAACATCGGCCTGGTCCGCTCCCCTGGCTGTAATACTCAAATTGATAATGGCGTTGGAGGCTGTAATTCCCACCTCGGGATCCGCTCCACGCCTGGTTAAATCAAGCAACTTCTCCTCTACAGCCGATTCACCCGCACCAAAAGTGCGGATGGTCCTTCGGGAAAGGAAACCATCCCCAAAACCAAGCTTCCCAAGGTTGGCATTTAGTAGCCTGGGCCTTACTTCGTTCGTCCACATTTGCTCCATTTCCCTGGGGGGGCCGGGTAGGGCAACGAAAATGGTCCCCTGATGGATCAGGAAAACCCCCGGGGCGGTTCCATTGGCGTTGGGAATGATTTCAGAACCCTTGGGAAAGTAGGCCTGAACCCGATTTCGTTCAGGACAAATGCGGTGGCGGCGATGAAACAAGTCCTGGATCGCTACCCATGAAGCCTCGTCAAAAACCAACTCCACCCCAACCAGCCGAGCCAAGGTCTCACGGGTCAAATCGTCCTGGGTTGGCCCCAATCCCCCAGTAATTACGACCAATCCCGCCCGGGATGCAGCCAAAATAAAACCATTCAAATTGGCCTCGACATCATCCGGAATGGTGCTGTGCCAACCGGTTGCTACCCCAATTTCAGCAAGTTTCCGGCTTAGCCATTGGCTATTCGTGTCAAGTTGGGCACCCGAGGTTAATTCGCTCCCTATGGAAAGGATTTCGGCTTTACGCAAGAATGAATTGTTTGTGCAAACCATGCAATTGCGGGCGATACCCGTCCCTCGTTTGCCAATGGAATAAACAGCCCCACCTTGGATCGAAGTTTGAACTTCAAAAGCTACACTAAAGATTTCAGGGGGAGGATTCCATGATTCGGCAAATTGGCGTTGAGGAATTGTCCGCTTGGGCCCGCGAAAAGAAGGCCTTTCATCTGCTGGATGTGCGCCAACCTTGCGAAAACGCCACGGCGGCTTTGCCCAATAGCCAACTCATCCCACTGGATGAATTAACCATGCGTGTCGGGGAAATCGACCAGGAATCCGGGGTTCCCTTGGTGGTTTATTGCCATCATGGGGTTCGTAGCCTTCATGCCGGGTCTTGGCTTGCCGGGAATGGTTTTGATCCGGTGTATTCCCTTTCAGGGGGCATTGATGCCTGGTCCCAAAGGGTTGACCCCACCGTTCCACGGTATTAGGCCTTGAACCGGTTTATCCCAAGACAGGCTGGAAAATGAAAACAAAAAACCAAAACTTAACCCATTTTGACGAAACTGGGGCCTCCCGGATGGTGGAGGTTGGTCCAAAACCCGAAACCCCCCGGAGGGCCCGAGCCGTGGGGCAAATCAAAATGTCGCCAACTACCCTGGAGATGATTCGGAATCGGGCCTTTTCCAAAGGTGATGTCCTTGAGGTAGCCCGGTTGGCAGGAATCATGGCCGCCAAAAAAACTTGGGATTTGATTCCTCTTTGCCATCAGGTATCCCTTACAGGAGTGGGAATTGATTTTTCCTTCCCGGAACCAAATATCGTGGAAATCGAGGCCATTTCCTCAACAATTGCCCGGACCGGAGTCGAGATGGAAGCTTTGGTTGCGGTGAGTATCGCAGCTTTGACGATCTATGACATGTGCAAAAGCGTGGATCGTGTTATGCAATTGGATGGTGTACGGTTGATGGAAAAGACAGGTGGAGTCCATGGAGACTTTGCCCGTGCCGTAAACCCGGATGCCTCCCCTGAAAGGGATCAAGGCAAGGAATGAACAGGGAGCATGCGATGAGCCCCGTTGCCCTGCTGGACAGCAATCCATCCACCCACATTGCCCATCCCCCCAAGGGTGGGTTGGAATCGATCTTTCGTCAAACCGTTGCAGCAGAAATTTCCCAGATTCCCGAACTGGCGGAGGTTGAACAGCACATTGATGCCGTTTTGAATCGATGCCATAGCCGTTTTGCTCCCATGGTGGAACAAGTAAAGAATTTTCGTGGCAAACGATTTCGCCCTATTATGGTCCTACTTTCTGCCAAGGCCGTTGGAAATCCAACCCCCAAACACGCCGCCTTGGGTGCGGTTATGGAACTCATCCACACGGCTACCCTAATCCATGATGATGTCCTCGACGAAGCCATGATCCGCCGGTTTGCCCCAACAATTAATGCCCTCCATGACAACTACACAAGTATCCTTCTTGGCGACTGGATCTTCAGCCAGGCCTTTTCCTTGGCCAGCACGCTCGAGAACCTCCGCATCAATCATTTGCTTTCGGAAAGTGCCTGCCGCATTTGCGAGGGGGAACTGAATCAAGGGATGGACCGGGGCAATTTTGGATTGGAAGAATCTACCTATTTCGAAAACATCAACGGGAAAACAGCAGAACTTATTGCCGCTTGCTGCAAAGTTTCAGCGATCCTTGCCAAAGCTCCTGAGGATCAGGTCCAGCACCTGGAAAACTTTGGCCGTAAGGTGGGAATGGCATTTCAGATTGCCGATGACCTTTTGGACCTTTGGGGTGATGAGGACCGAACCGGAAAATCGTTGGGAACCGACCTTCAACAAGGCAAGCTAACGCTCCCCATCCTCCATGCTCTTAGGCAACCCCAAAGCGAACGGGTTCTTGCTATCCTCAGGAATCCGCCCAAGGACTCCCAAAAGGCAAGGGCAAGCCTCATTCCTTTGTTGGAAACGGCAGGATCCCTTGATTACGCCAAGCAAATTGCACGGGATCTTATCCATCAGGCCAAAATGGAATTATCAAACCTTCCCGCAACTGTTTGGCGCAATCAACTCACAACCATGGCAGAGCAAGCCATCGCCCGAAATGCTTGATCGATTGAAAATCAAGCTCATTTCCTCGAGAATAATCGTTGGTTTGAACTAATTAACCGAGGCATTTTCTTCGGTTTTGGCACGCAAGGGTCCCCGGTAGGTGATTCGGCCTTTGGCCAAATCATAGGGAGAGATTTCGACGGTAACGATGTCTCCAAGCAGGATTCGGATAAAATTCTTTCGAATTTTTCCCGCAATATGGGCCTTCACTTCGTGCCCATTTTCCAGCTTCACCAAAAACTGGGTATTAGGGAGGGCCGTGGTCACTTTGCCCTGTTGTAAAAACGCTTCCTCTTTCGCCATCAGGTTCCGCTCCTAAACCAAAATACACAATTCATCAAATAGTAATTATAACACCATATCGCTGTCAATCCCATCCCATTTTATCAAGAAAAATGTTGAAATAACAGGAAACAAGGTGGATTAACCTGGGTTGGCCCAAATGGCCCCTCCCTTAAGGAAAAAAGAGGGGTAATCCCTCTATTTGTCCCAAGATTTGGAGTTACAAGCGATCAACATGATACCTTCGACATCCATAAGAAGCATAATTGGTATCCTATGCTTCCAAACGAACCTTAACGATTCGTCGATTTCCAACCCGGATCACAAGGCCATCGAAGATTTCAATCGTTTGGTTGGGATCGGTTATTTTGGTTTTGTCCGGGCCAATGGTCACTCCTCCCTGGTCGACCAGACGCCTTGCGTCGTTGTTGCTCTTTGCCAAACCCAAGGCCGCAACCAGTTTTGAAACGGTTAGTTTCCCCTCGGCCAAATGGCTTAATCCCAAGGATACCTCAGGTATGTCGGTGGGGTCCTGCCTTTCACTAAAGCGTTTGCGCCATTCCAAAGCGGCCGCCCCAGCGCCCTCTGCTCCATGGTAAAAGGCGACAATTTCTCGGCCCAATCTTTCCTTGGCTTCCCTTGGATGTGTCATTTTTCCATCCGCCAGGAGACTGATTTCCGCTTGTGGCAAATCGGTCAATAGTTGAAACCACTCGGTCATTAGGGAATCCGGAATACTCATGGCCTTTGCAAATTGATCATACGCCGATTCGGCCACGCCGATGTAATTCCCCAAACTTTTACCCATCCGCCTTTCGCCATCCAATCCCCTTAAAATGGGTAGCGTCATCGCGATTTGTGGTTCCTGGCCATCGTCCTTTTGCAAATCCCGGGCAACCATCAGGCTAAAAAGTTGTTCACTGCCACCCAGTTCAACATCTGCACGAATCGCCACCGAGTCGTGGCCTTGCATCAAGGGGTAAAGGCACTCATGAAGGTATATGGGCGACCCCGCCTTTAACCTTTTGGTAAAGTCATCGCGTTCAAGCATGCGCTGGATCGTGATTTGGGAGGTTAATGCCAGGACATTGAGAAAGGAAAAATTGCCAAACCAGTTTCCGTTACGATGAACCTCGGTATTGCCCAAATCAATAATCCGCCCGACCTGTTTCAGGTAGTCCAAAGCATTGATTTCGACCTGCTCGGGAGTAAGCCTGACCCGGGTTTGGTCCCGCCCTGATGGATCGCCTACAAGTGCGGTGTAGTTGCCAATGATGAGGACTGCCTTATGGCCAAGGTCCTGGAATTGTCTTAATTTTCTCAAGGGGACGGTGTGCCCCAAATGGACATCAATCCCGGTAGGGTCGATACCATATTTCACCCGGAGCGGTTTCCCGGTGGTTACCGATTTGACGATTTTCTTTTCAAGCTCTCCGCCGGGAACGGAGGCGTCGATCCCGCGGTTCAGGATTTTCAACTGTTCAGATGCGCTGATCAAGAGGCCACTCCTTGGAAACGCTTAGGCATACCACCCCGAAACAATACCCGGTCCATCCGGTTGGAATGCGTTTCGAATGTGCCTGATTTCAATGACCTTGTTTTGGTCGGACCATGCAATTGCCACAATATCCTGACGAATGGTTACCCCAGCAAGGTCATGACGCCTGATAAGCCAACGGGTTGCCGCAAGGATTCGTCGTCTTTTGCCGTGAGCTACAGAATCGAGGGGAATTTGCACATCCCCCACCCGACGCGACCGCACTTCCACCACGACAAGAGTGTCGCCTTCACGGGCAAGGAGGTCAATTTCTCCAATGCCCCGGGCATCCATGTTTTTTGCCAGGATTCGGAGTCCCTGGCGGCGTAAATAGGTCGCAGCAATTCGCTCAGACCGATTTCCAAGCAATCGCCGCCAGGTCCAGTTTGGGGTACCGAACCAATTGGGCAAAGGGAACCATCGCATGGGATCGCCCTCTCCCAAACCCAATAAAAGCGAATTTATTGGGTTGGTTTTTTGCGTTCGCGAAGACGGGTTGCCTTGCCAACACGATCGCGCAGGAAGTATAGTTTTGCACGACGCACTTCACCCGATCGTTTGACTTCCAACCTTGCAATGCGAGGAGATTCAAAGGGGAAAATTCGTTCTACCCCTTCCCCTTGCACAATGCGACGAACAGTAAAGGTGGCAGTTGCCCCGTGTCCCCGGATGGCAATCACCACTCCGTTGTAAACCTGGATGCGTTCCTTCTCACCTTCCAAAAAGCGGAGGTAAACATCAACCGTGTCCCCAATGGTGAAAGGGGCAATCTGGCGATTGACTTTTGCCGCGACACAAAAGTCCTGAACGCGTTGCTTTGCTTTCGTTTCAACCAAGTTCATTAAAGAGTTCTTCATTATCCATCCTGCCTTTACAAAAAAATCTAGTCCTTCACTTCACTATTGCCGACCGGAGATCCTTCATCCCCATTCGACCTGAGCAATGCCTGTTCACGCCTCCAGGCATCAATTTTCTGGTGGTCTCCGGAGAGTAATATACCGGGGACCTCCAACCCGTTGTAAACCCTTGGCCGGGTATACTGCGGGTATTCAAGAAGGCCAGGTTCACTGTGGGATTCCTCCACAGCACTGGCCGGGTCGCCAAGGAAACCCGGTATGAGGCGGATCACCGTTTCCATAACGACCATCGCCGGTACCTCGCCCCCGTTGCACACAAAGTCTCCAATGGAGATTTCAATGGGCTTTAGACCCAATCGAATCCGCTCATCGAATCCCTCATAGCGCCCGCAAAGGAGGACCAACCTCTCTTTTTTAGCCAATTCCCAAGCAACCGCCTGGGTGAGCCTTTTCCCGGAGGGAGTCAGCATGACCAGGGTTCCAGGCCGGGAATCGTCCGCCAGGACCGCTTCAACCGCACCAAACACGGGCCCGGGAATCAAAACCATTCCCGGTCCACCTCCGAATGGTTTATCATCCACGCTTTGGTGCCTGCCGCCAGCAAATTGGCGAATGTTCCAAAGCTTTGCCTGGATAAGCCCTTTGGCAATCGCCTTTGCGATGAGACTTTCCCCAAGAAACCCCGTGAATATCTCGGGAAACAGGGTCAGAACATCAAAGCGCAAAGGGAAAACCTCAAGGTTATGACCCGCTGGGAAAAAAACCGTTACGGCCTTTTTTTCCAGCGTTACCAGTTTAAGCGGTAAGGGCTTGGGTTTTTTCTGCGGCTGCCTTTTCAAACGCTTCCATGTGGCGTTTGATAAAAGCGGCCACATTTTCCGAGGGTTGTGCCCCAACGCCCAGCCAATATTTCACCCGAAGCGGGTCGAAATGAACGCGTTTTTCGGCCTCCTTGATGGAGGGATCGTAGGTTCCAAGTTCCTCAAGGACCCGACCGTCCCGAGGTTGTTTGGAATCGATTGCCACGATCCGGAAAAAAGCGCGATGCGCACGCCCCATTTTCTTCATACGAATCCGAACTGCCACTGCCTTATCCTTCCTGGCGGACCAGGCACCATGCCCTGCCACCCAAAACGCACCCCTCTAGCGGTGCTTTTTCTTGCGGCGCAACGCCGCACGATCCCTGGGAGACAATCCCCCGTCCCCTTGGTCCTTAACGGCGATTTTTGCCCCCGGCATAAAACCACCCATTTTTCCCAAACCCGAAACCATACGGATTCGCTCCAACATGGACATCTTGGCTATGGGCCGCATAAACGATCGGATTTGGTCAAATACTGTGACTAATTGCTTGACCTCGGTTGCCTGGACACCACTTCCCTTGGCAATCCTCATCCGCCTTGCATAGTCAATATCATCGGGGTTCTTCCGCTCTTTGGTGGTCATCGAGTCGATGATCCCCTGGATTCGGCGGATGGAAGCCTCAGGGTCCTGATCCGCAGGCATCATTTCGGACATTCCGGGCATCGAGCCTAAAACATCCTTGAGCGGGCCCATCTTCCGAATCAGGGGAAGTTGTTGGCGGAAATCCTCTAATGTGTAGTCTCCCGCCTCCATCTTTTTCTGCTGGCGAGTGCGTTCTTCTTCGGTAATCTCCGATTGGACACGATTGACCTTTTCCACCAACGAAAGGATATCGCCCTGCCCCAAAATCCGTTGGGCCATACCCTCGGGCCGAAAATCCTCAAGCCGGTCAAGCTTTTCCCCCATCCCCACAAATTTGATCGGTACTTTGGTGATCTCTTTGATGGAAAGGGCCGCACCACCCCTGGCATCTCCATCCAGTTTGGTGAGAATCACCCCATTGATTTCGAGGGCCTCATTGAAAGCACGGGCACTAAGGACAGCATCCTGACCGGTCATGGCATCGCAAACAAAATAGACCTGATCCGGCTGGATGGTTTTGTCGATCTGCCTGAGCTCATCCATGGGCATTTCGGCGACATGCAATCGACCCGCAGTATCCAAAATCACCGTGTCTAACAAAAGGCTTCTGGCTTGGGTAACGCCTCGCTTGCACACATCGATGGGGTTTGGTCCCAACCTGGCCCCGTCGGGACCAAACTTGACATCCTCGCGATAAACGGGGGTATCGACCTGCTTGCCAAGGAGTTCCAGTTGATCAATTGCCGCAGGCCTCTGAAGGTCGGCTGCCACCAGAAGAACCTTGCGTCCACGCTGTTTTAAATAAAGGGCAAGCTTGCCGGCTGTTGTGGTTTTGCCTTGGCCTTGAAGCCCACAAAGCATGATCACGGTGGGGCGCCCTTGCGCCACGGGAATCGTAGTATCGACCGGGCCCATCAAGGCTACCAATTCGTCGTATACAACCTTGAAAACCTGCTCGCCTGGGTCGAGGGATTTTAGAACTTCCTGGCCAATAGCCCGTTTGGTTACCCGGGTTATGAACGCACTTGCAACATCCAGATGCACATCTGCATCCAAAAGTGCGGTCCGGACCTCATCCATGCTTTCACGGATATTCGCTTCGGAAAGACGACCCTTCCCGCGAAGTTTCCGTAAGGCCCCGGTCAGCGTTTTTTGCAAACCCTCAAACATAAAATTTCACAAGCCAAAAAAAGAACGGGCCCGGCCCAACAAAGGCCGAGTCTAGGAATCATTCATTATAAGGGGTAATCCGGCGGTCTGCAATCCAAAGAGCCCTTGGGAGTGGTCCAAAAAATCAGGAATTGGAAAAAAAGATGAATTATTATATCTTTTGATCGTTCAATATATGATTAAGCAAGCCCCAATCGGGTCGATTCCTGGGACCAACCCCTTTATGGATGTCCCTTTGGATTTGTTCCAATTCCTCATCCTTTACATAAGGAAGGCCTTTTTTTCGAATGCGCTCATACATGACGGCCGATGCCTCCGGTGTAAAACCGCTCCCCGGCTGATGCTCGATGTGGTAGATCGCCTGAGGTTCTTCAAAGACACATTCCGTCAAACCATTCGCAGCCGCCTGGTAAAGCAAGAGCGAATCAATGTGCATGGAAAAGCCATCAAACTCCCAGTAGCCACCCAGCTGGTAAAAATCCTCTTTTGATAGCAGGGTAAAATCCCCACAGCCGTTGGTGTGCCAATGATTTTTTTTCTCCAGGTCATCATCACCCTTTGGAAATCCCAAATCCCCATCAAGGTCATTTCCACACGAGGAGGGGGTTGGAAACGCCATTTGTCCGGATTTTGGTAGACGCAACAGGCTTCCCTTGAGAATGGGCCGAATCAACTCGTGCCAAAACCAATTCCACAGTGACCCAACTCTTGTCAGCCAACCAAAAGAAACCAGTTTTATCCCATCCGCCCGGAGGGCTAATACCCGTTGACCAGGGTCACCCGAAAAAGGTGCAATTAGGCCAGCAAAGGCAAGGCGCAAGACCACCCAACTTTTAACCGTATGGGGTACCCGAAGATGCAATTTCCTTCGGGACTCCAAGCGAAAGGAACCAAGGCACCCATTTATATGGTGGACAAACAGGCGTGCGGGAACCCCCAAATGGGAGGGACCGGGTGCCGCTTCAAGTTCTACCACCGATCCCGCAGGGACTGCCAGGAAGGTTTCCTTTTCAGCCCAACGAAAAAAAGGTTTTCCAGGTTCTTTTTCGACTTGATGCCAACCCTTACCCAACAAAATGCCCTGAGGAGAAAGCTGGGAGGATGATTTATCTTCCAAATGAAACGCATGAATCCGAATAACCAGCCAATCCCTGGCACCAGGCGGAAGGGAACCTGCCCGGACCCTAAGTTGGACCCGTGACCTGGCGGCCAACCCAAAAGGAATGCAATGCCTTTCCCTCTTGCAAAGCAGGACTCTATGGAACAATTTTCCCTCTTCATCGCAAAAATCCAAGGGGAGCGACCCGGTGATGTCAAGGACCAAAGGTTCCAATTCCACCACCAAGGTGGGCTGGGCCTCGTAGACTTGAAACCTGGCCAAAGGCTGCAAATACGAACCAATTCCCTGTTCCTCATGGCATTCGGAAAACCCGGAAAGGGGCCCGATGCGGGGGTCGATCACCTTTTCCCATTTGGGTTTGCCGTCTGGATGAACCCGAATGGTGCTTGCCGGTCGATTGTGTCGAAGTTGATTGCAATTGGCCCAGGCAAGCATCGCTTCAACGCCTTGACCAAGGGGTATTTCGTTACGGACATCGGTTCGGTCAATTCGGAACAGGACCTTTGGGAACAAGTTTTTTTCGGCAAGATTTTGCACAAGGGCATCGTTGAACAGGATGTCAACATTGGTGAATAAAAGAAATTTCCCTTTTGCCCGGCGTGCCCCCACATTTTTGGCAATCATCTGGTATAGTCCCATTTTATTGCTATGTACCATGGTTCTGTGGACTTCTTCGGGTACGGTAATGATGCGGATGGATAACCCGCCACGCTCCTTTGGCCAGGCTAACGCCTCGGACAATGAAGGTCGATCCGGGGGTGGGTTCCATTCGACCAGGATTAATTCCGCACTCCAACCCCACCGTTCGGATTGCCCACAAAGGCCATCGATAAACGCTTGCATCCGTTGGAGCATGGAGCCGCCATGGTCGTCATTTCGCGAGGTGGCGATGATGCTAAGGTAAGGGTCGGTCATAAAATAGTTCTACCGCTTGGGGTTTGTCCCTGCGAGCAATTGACTTTCAGGTTTGGACAAAAGTCGAGCCGACATGTCGGCTGAGAAAACCTGATAAAGTCGCAAAACCAAATCCAGCTCCGGCCAAAAAAGGGGAGCGTACCCTGCAAACCTCTTTAAAACGATTCAACGGCAAGGTGCCACAACCGCAAAAGAGGAACCCAACAGGGTAACCTGACTTCCCGGATGGGATACCATTCTGCCATATTTCGCCCCCAAGCTGGTATCCTCCCGTTATTGGGTCCCTCGATCCAAAGCCCGCTTAAACACCTCATCAAGGGTAATGACCGGAAGGCCCTCGGCCTTTAGGCGAGCCAAAAGCCTTTCCATTCCCTCGGGCGTAGCACCCAAACCATGTTCTATATGATAGATCTCCATTGTTGGTGAAATCCGTTTCTCCCTTATCCCGGCATGGCGAAGCCGGTACAAAAAATCGGTATCCAGATTCAGCGAAAAGACCGGTTCCTCACTATGTCCACCTACCCGGAAAAAATCGTCCCGATCCACCAAAGTAAAGTCTCCACAGTTGTTCATGTGGACCGCCTCGGGCATGGCGGGAGGTAATTCGGCCGCTTCGGTTCTCCTTAACTCGCCACGCAAATAGGCACGAATATTTTTTAGCAAGGTAATTGGCCGCAAACCGAACAACCCATTGCCTAAAAGGTGAAAAAGCGAGGCCCCTTTTTCAGGATTCCATTTGCCACCCAAAAGGGAGAAATTCAACACCCGATCATCCCTTGGGTCTTGTGTTTGGCGATACCCGGTGGGACTTGGAATAAGGCTTATTTTCGCCCAATCACGGCCTAACCGAGGGACATAAATCGACAACCGCCTCCTTCCGGCAATGGCAAAACTTCCCCATTTCCCAACGGAGTCATCCATGATGCTTAACCAAAAAGCAACCATTCCTGTACCGGGTCCTGGCCCAATGTCCAATTGAAGGCTTCCTCCCCTGCTTCCCTTGGGAAAAGGTATTTCCAAACCGGATTGCCTTCCTGCCCAGCGAAAGGGAGTACCTTCAGGGGTTTTTTCGATCGGGTGCCAATCCCCGCGAAAAACCACATCCTCGATGATCTCAGGATCTTCATTAATGGTTGCCCATTCCGTTTGCAGCCACGAATCCAAGGGACCCACCCCAGCAATAATCTGGTAAAGTGCCCAAGGGAGCACCAACGGGGTTGCCCGGGTGGGCAGGTTTCCCTTGGCGTTAAAGCGAATGGTTGGATCGCCCTTGCTTAAGGATTGTTTAATAAAGATCCGGGTCCGTTCCGAAAAAGTAACCGTTCCTGATCTTTCCAATCCATTTGGTCCATGGATTTCCAATTGAAGGTGGCAAGGCTCAGGCCCCACTCCCGGCCCGGGGCCGACATCGAGCACGATTCCCTGGGCCAGGACTTGGGAATCCACATGGAGGAACGATTCGGTGGCGGATAAAACTTTTGCATTGGCTGGGTTCAGGCAGGCGGTAAAGTTCCGGCCAAGGTTAACCCCTAATACCTTGACAATACCGGGTTCCAAACGAAATCCGGTTTCAGTGACAGGGTAGGTTCCCACAAGTCCGTTATGGCGAATCTGATGCGTTTTTGCCCATTGCAAAATGGATTCTGGCCCATCCTCCTTGGGGAAATCCGCCGCAATGTCCAGTCGATCGGTCCGATAATAAACCCCTTTTTCGGTGGGAATATTGGCTAAAAATTTTGCCATGTTGACTGAAAGGAGGATGTCAATGTTTGTAAATAAAAAATGCCTTCCCAATGCCATTCTGGCACCCCTGTTTTTGGCAATCATCTGAAATAGGGCAAGCTTCTCCGCATGGGGAAAGGTATTGTGGGTATAAGGTGGCACCTGAACAATGTTCACGGTCAAGTGAGGATTTGGGGCAGGGAGGTTTAACACCTCCGCCAAACAAGGACGATTGGGGGGAGGGTTCCATTCCACAAGAACCAATTCCCACCTTGGTTTTAAGTGGGCCGCATGGAAGGCAAGATTATCTATCATTGCCTGCAACCGATCCAGAGGCCGATCCCCATGGTCATCGTTACGCGATGTAATGATAATGCTCAGGTCAACGGCTGGGTCAGGCAACAAGGGGGAGTACTCTTAGGAATCTGCCAGGACCTCAGGATCAAGCGCCATTACCAATGCTATGGTTGCTGCGCCTGGCAAACCCTGGTATTCACCCTTTAAAAGCCCTTCACGGATCTTTTTGGGGGGAATGGTGACAACCGACAAACATTCGTGTGGATCGGGATCAAACGGAGCAAATACGACATCACGGGCAGTAAAAAGGTGCATCGCCCCGCAGCCACGGTTGGCATCAATGGAATATCGACCCAACGATTTCCAAACCCCATCAATGAATCCTGTTTCTTCGGCGAGTTCCCTTTTCGCTGCCTCAAGGGGAGATTCCCCCGGATCGACAATTCCCCCCGGAGCCCAAAGAGATTGGGCTTTGAGGCCTGGGCGCCAAGCGTCAACCATGACGATGGATCCGGTCGTTGTCCGGGCCAATACCATGACAAAGTCCGGAAAATCCACATGCCAAAAATCATGAAGCCGCCTTCCTGTGGGTAATAGATATTCCACTTGGCGGACCGTTAGCCATGGGGGGCAATCAAGGACCACCCGCTCGGCCTCAACAATCCATGGGGTATTCATGGGGCGACTTTCAGGATACCTTAAACGGTTGGACCAAGGGTGGGGAAAAAGACTTGTTGGCAACTTTTTGGACATCCCCTGTTCCAAGGGCAATGACTTTTGCAACATCCGCAAAATCAGATAATTTGTTCAGCCTCCAACAATCCAAAATCACCTTTGGCCGTTTGGATTCGCACAACACCTCGCGGGGGAGGTTGCCATATTCCGCACAAGGAAGGGCAACAATGATTATGTCCGATCGCTTGCAACATTCCTCAACCGAATCGGTAAACTCAATGTCCTGATTCATTGACATGACTGCAGGAATCCTGGCGTGAAAATCGTGGGCAATGACCGGGAGGCCTCGCTCGGCAAGAGCGTCCGCCAAGGCAATTCCGAACGATTTTTCCACGACATTAGTGCCCGGTTTGTAGGCGAGCCCGAGGATGCCGACAGTCAATCCACGGGGATCAAGGTTGTTAATAATGGTCAGCACCCGATCAAGTTGGGAATTGTTTATCTTGTCAGTAGCTTCTGGAAGTGCCATTTCTTTACCCAGGTCCATTCCCAATCGGGCAAGGGCGCGATTGTCACGGGGAAAGCATGGTCCTCCGAAGGAAACCGATCCCCGAAAGTATTTGGCTCCAATGCGACTATCATGCCCCAGTGCCTTGGTCACATCATCGACATTGCCTTCAGGGAAATTTTCACAGATGGAAGCGATCATATTCGCAAAAGAGATCTTCATAGTTACAAAACTGTTCAGGGAAATCTTGGTTATCTCCGCGTTAACAATTGCCATTCGGGAAATGCCAGGGTTGCTTTGATGGAGCGTCTGGTAAAAATCGGCCAGCAATTTGCCGCTTGCCGAATCAGACTCTCCGATCAATACCAGATCGGGGTGCAGAAAATCGCGAATACAAGTGCCAAGCGCAATGAATTCGGGGGAATAACAGACACCGATATTGCTGCCTACTTTCTGGCCCGATGCACTTTCCAACGCCTTGATGAAAACCGCATCGGTGTCCCCGGGCATTACCGTACTGGTAAGGACCACAAGGTGTGGATCGGTACGGCCCAATAGTGCAAAGCCGATTTCCCTTGCGGCGGCTTCCGCATATTTCATCGAAAAGGAACCGTTTTTTTCGCTTGGAGTGGGAACAATGACAAAAGAAATGCGACTGTTTTGTACAGCCTCGGCGAGGTTCGATGTGGCCCTTAACCGCCCACCTGTTTGAAGGAGCAGTTCTTTTAATCCCGGCTCAAATACAGGGGGTTCAAGGCGATTGATTTTCTCCACCGTGGCAGGAACCATGTCCACACCGATGGTGTTATGGCCCAGGGAGGCAAAGATCGCCGCCATGGGAGAACCGAGTTTACCCAAACCAATGACGGCAACATCCATGCTGCGTCTCCAAAGTGCCAGATAAAAACGGATTGAAACCTGAAAAAAAAGGCGATTAGGCTGCTCGACGAATGGGACCCAAGGCGGTTAATCGCTTGAGATCGGCATCCACCATCATTTTAATCAAACCGGAAAAGTCCACTTCCGGCATCCAACCTAGCTTGTTTTTTGCGTGATTTGGGTTGGAAAGCAACAAATCCA
This sequence comes from Planctomycetia bacterium, assembly GCA_005808665.1. Lineage (GTDB taxonomy): Bacteria > Planctomycetota > Planctomycetia > Gemmatales > Gemmataceae > SYLG01. Next base: position 28,154 of record SYLG01000112.1, read on the forward strand.
CCTCGGCCCGTCGATAGAAGGCGGGGTCCACAACGACATACCTTTCCCAGTCGAGACCGACATGACCAAACGCAAGCTCACAAAACTCCTGAACGCTGTGGGTTTCCCCGGTTCCGATGACGAAATCCTCGGCCTGGTCTTGCTGGAGCATAAGCCACATTGCCCGGACATAATCCCCGGCAAATCCCCAGTCACGACGAGCCTCCAGATTGCCAAGTCTCAATTCTTTGGCTTGTCCTAATTTAATCCGGGCAACCGCATCGGTGATTTTGCGGGTTACAAACTCGATTCCCCGGCGGGGGGATTCGTGGTTAAACAGAATTCCCGAACAGGCATACATGTCGTAGCTTTCGCGGTAGTTCATGGTGATGTAATGGCCATAGGCCTTGGCCACAGCATAGGGAGAACGCGGGTGGAACCGGGTCGTTTCACTCTGGGGGGTTTCCACCACTTTGCCATACATTTCGCTGGAACTTGCCTGGTAAAAACGGGCTTGGGGACAAGTGAGACGCATCGCATCCAAAACCCGGGTTACCCCCAAACCGGTTACCTCACCGGTTAGGAGAGGCTGACCAAAAGAGGTTGGAACAAAGGATTGGGCTGCCAAATTGTAGATTTCATCCGGTTTGTATTTGGCAAAAATTTCCATGAACGAACTTTGGTCCAACAGGTCACCCTGGGCAAGTTCAATCCTGCTTTCTATGTGCCCAATTCGTTCCGTATTGGGGGTACTTAATCGGCGAACAACCCCAACCACCTTATAGCCCTTTTCCAGTAACAATTCTGCCAGGTAACTTCCGTCCTGACCTGTAATACCTGTAATGACTGCCGTCTTGCCCGCCTGCGCCATTTTTCATCTCCGTCCTTGGAATTCCCGGGATATTACCACGCTTTTGAAACCGAATGCAAGAAAGAATTTGGAATGTAGGGGATTGGGGCCATTAACGATTTTTGGCTAGCATTTCCAGGTGATGCCTGGCTTCCTCCACCCGCCTTTGATCGGTGTCGTGGGTTGTAACCTCCTTGAATAGAACAGCCGCCCTTGGTCGATCAATGTTATATTGTTCATACAGTTTCGCAGCACGCATTCTTGCCTCTGCCTGTTGGGGGTTCCACTGCACGGACCTGTCGTAATAGAGTGCAGCTCTGTTATGTTGTTTGTACGCTTTGCTTTCATAAAGCTCACCCAGCTGATATGCGGTATCGGAAATTCGGTTGCTGGTGGGGTGCGAGGTAAGGACCTGCTGAAGGAGAATTTCGGCACGCCTTTGATTGTCGATATAGTCCGTGCCCCAACCGCGGTCTTTGTAGGTCAGGGCCCGGCGGTAAATTTCGTTGGCTTCCGGACTGTTTTGAATGGCTTGTGTTCCCAAGGATACCGGAGGCACATCCAAATCAAAGATAAAGGGTTGCTTGGCGATACGGTGGTATTGGATCAATTCATCCTCTGCCCATTTTGCCTTCTCTGTTTGATTGGTTTGCAGGCAATAGATGCGTAGGGTTTCCAAATTGCGCTGGTATTCTTTTCGGGAAATGAGCAGTTTTTCAACCATATCCGAATAGGGACCGCCGGTTGGCACAACCGGTTTGACAGAGCCCAAAGCGGGGGGCGGCGTGTTGGTTCCCAATGGTGCCGGAGAAGGGACTGGAACAGGAGCGGAACCCCCTGGCGTGGAAACGGGGGCAGGTGTCCCCACGGTCGCCCCTGGAATGGGCGCCGGTGTGGGGCTTGGAGAAGGGGCCTGGCCCAAGGCGGTGGTTGCGAAGAAAAGGCCAAGGAAGCCTCGGAGCACCCTACCTTCCAATAAACGAAACCGATTGGGGTTATTTGTATTCATTCCTTTGTCCCCTGAGACAGGAGGCATTTTCACCCGTATCTTCGAAAAAAATCAAGAGCCACTGGCAAAACTTCCCAACTGGCCCATCCAAATCGTCCAAAGATTGCATTCTGAAAGGGCCAATTGATTGACGGCTATGCCTCCTTTCGGTTATGACACAAGTGCAGTTTCCAAGATAAAGGACCAAAGGACATGGCAGACCGCTTGGGTTAAGAAGGGGTTTTAATGAAGGTTTTGGTGGGGACCCGCTGTTTGATTCAACCCAAAACAGGGATCGGGCATTATACGGAAGAAATGCTGCGTTCTTTGGGCCAGCTGGCCGATTCCCCCGAAATATTTTCCTTTCCTGGAAAGTCCCTGCTCCGATGTACTCAATTGGGCCTTGGTGCTTTGAAAACAATTTCCCATTGGGCTCACAGCATTGGGAAAACCAGGAAGGACGGGAATCGCCAAGGCCCTGGAGGGCAACCCGCTTGGTTGGAAAAAATCTACAACTACCTGCTGGAAAGGGAGTTGGCGTCCGGGAAATACGATCTTTATCATGAGCCAAACTATTTTGCCCAACCAACCGATCTTCCCACAATCGTAACGGTTTGCGATCTATCCGCCTTGTTGCACCCGGATTGGCATCCGGCAACCCGGGTTCGCCGTCACGAACAACTTTTCCAATGGCTTTTGCCAAGCGGGGCCCATTTCCTTACCATTTCCGAGTTTGTGAAAAACGAGATGGTGCAGGTTTTAGGGGTTTCCCCACAAAGGGTTCATGTGACCTGTTGCGGTGTTCGGAACCATTTTCGGCCTTTGCCGTCTGAAACCATTGATGCCGGCCTCAAACATTTGGGCCTTCCTCGTGGGTATTTTCTCCATGTTGGGACCATTGAACCCCGGAAAAACCTCCTCCTTTTGCTCCAGGCGTGGGCCGACCTTAAACCCAAATGGAAATCCAGACACCCATTAGTCCTTGTGGGAGGAATTGGCTGGGCGGACGCAAAAACCTTGGACTTGATTCAAAAGCTAAAACCTCAGGGTCTGATCCATTTAGGCTACCTGGCGGAAAGGGATTTACCCTTGGTTTATAGCGGGGCAAGGGCTTTTCTCTATCCCTCGCATTATGAAGGGTTTGGCATGCCCCCGGTTGAAATGCTTGCTTGTGGGGGAGCGGTGCTTACCGCCCCTGCCGGAGCCGTGGAGGAGGTTACCAGCCCGGCGGCTCATGTAATAAGGTCAAACGAGGCTTCGGTTTGGCGGGATGCCATGACCTTGGTGGCTTCGGATAACGAATGGCACGACCATTTGACCAGCCGGGCGGTAGAAACGGCAAAGAGATATACTTGGAAACGATGTGCGGAACTTACTTTGTTGGGTTATCAAAAAACTTTGGGATTAGCCGATCCGCCGACCAACCGGTCGAAAGCGGCTTGAAATCGTTCCCCACCAATTGGTGATTTGGTTGGATTGTTTGAACCCATTTGTTGGGGAAAACCTCCTTTGGTCCGTATCCTATTCCATTGGGTTAATCCAAAACAATTGCTGAGAATTGACAGCTAATGGGCTTCAATGTTACCCGCCACCAGGCATTGCTTTCACCCAACCTCGCCAAATACTCAGGGCAAATTTGGGTCCTTGAGGATGGCAGGGGGGCCAAAGCGTCCATTTGGCCAGAAATCGGTTTTAACCTGATTTCTTGGACTGTGCCTGTTGCCAACACTTCCTTTGAACTAATCCACCAAGACCCCCAATTGTTCCAGGATGCCAAGGCAACCCGGTCCGGCAACCCCGTATTGTTTCCGTTCCCCAATCGGATTGTCGGGGGAAATTACAATTGGGACGGCAAAACTTATCAACTCGACCGAACCGGTGACCAAGGTGCGACGGCGATTCATGGTTTCGCCTGCAGGAACAGTTGGAAAGTCCTTGAAAGTGGAGCTACCGGGTCGAGTGCTTGGATCACCGGAGAGTTTTTGCTTTCACGCGATGCACCCAAGGACAGGAACGATTGGCCAGCGGAAGCAAGGCTTAGGCTTACCTATCGATTGCAAGGCAAACCAGGAAAAAGCTGTTTGCGTTTGGAAGCGGTTGTGGATTCCCCAGGGGGCAAAGCCCTTCCTTTTGGTTTGGGCTATCACCCCTACTTTGCGATTCCCGGGGATTCAGGAGTTGAAATCAGGGTTCCGGCCAATGCCTATTGGGAATTGGAAAGTTGCATCCCTACCGGGAGAATACTTCCTTTGGACGAAAGCAGGGATTTATCCCAATTTCGATCCTTTAACTCGGTTTATGTGGATGATGTGTTGGGAGAATTGCCAAAAACCGCTCCATCCTCCACAGACCAAGGCCTGGAAACATTGCATTTGCGAGGCGAAATCCGCCATCCCCAAAAAGGCACCCTTGGCATTTGGTGTGATCACCACTTTCGCGAGATTGTGGTTTATACCCCACCAAGCCGCGATTCCTTTTGCATCGAACCCTACACTTGCCCGACCAACGCCATCAATATGCCCCATTCAGGAGCAAACGATGGCTGGATCCTTCTCCCCCCGAACCAAACTTGGACTGGCACCAATGAATGGACCTTCGGTTAACGCAAACCAAACCAATATATCATGAAGAAAATTCCAAGACGATCCCGGTTGCCTATCCTTCCCCAATCCCTCCTGGAGAGGTTGCGGGGGCCTGTGGCATTTGTCAATTTGCAGCTTGAGGAAGCGATCCAATGGGTTCAGGCCCTGGGAACCGACCGCATCACTCAAATGGCTCAGGGAAATGACCTCCCCCTCTTTTTCTTTTTTGACGATACCAGGGCCCGGGCACTCGACCATTATTTTCGTGAAGTCGATCTTGGTGCCCGAACCGAGGCCCTTGCCGACCTTTGGGACCTCCCCCCCCAACAAACCCTTCTTTGGGCTCCCCAACGCAATGATGAAAGGGAGTTGAAACTGGATATTGTCGAGCAGGCTTGGCATGCCCTTCGGCCAGGCGGTTTGTTTCTGGTTTGGTTACCCACCAAAGACTTGGTGGATACTTCTCCGATGGTGCGCAAGGTTTTCGGCCGCATCCATGAAGTCCCCGAGGGAAAAAACACTCTCCTTTGGGCCCAACGAACAGGGACCAATCCCAAACGCCGCCATGAAATCTCCTTTACGGCGAAAATCACCAAAAAAGGTCCATTTTCCTTCACTGCCCGCCCAGGAGTTCACTGCTTTGGCCAAATCGACGAGGGCACCCGGGCCCTGGATGAGGTCATTGAAATCGAACCTGGGGACCGTATTCTTGACATCTGCTGTGGGGTCGGTGCCGCCGGAATCGTGGCGGCCCAAACAGGGGGTGAAACAGGTGAATTGGTTTTTGCGGATGGGAGCCCCAGGGCTCGGGAAATTGCCGTATTAAATGCCCGGGCCAATGGTGTTGCCAAGGTTTCAGCCGTTTCCATCGAATCCCTGGAAACACTTCCTGATGATTATTTCCGGGTGATTCTTGCTCACCCACCCGGATTTGGCACCGGGCCACTCACCGAACGAATCATTGAGGAGGCAAGCCGACTTCTCGATGCCCAAGGCCGGTTTTACCTTCTTACCAAACAACCCAATGAAACCGCTCCCATGGTTGTTGCCAGTTTTCGTCGTGCCGACGCCCTGATCAATAAAAGCTATACTATTTTGGTCCACAATCGTGCCATGCCCGATGGCATTCTTGCCGAGTTTGAAGACGAAAAATGGCTTGAAAGTTAAGCGGCGCAGTGCTTCCTTTTAGGCCTTTTGATTCCTTTTTGTGGAATCTCAACAGATCCTGTCGGCCAATAGGGTTTGAGGGATTGTGGCAATCCTTTGATTGTGGCAACCAGGTTCCCCGTGGTTTAAGGAAAACCTCGAAGCTTTGATGTCTTTGTTCCCTAATTCGGTTCCCATGGGCGTGCCGTTAACCAATATCCAAACCAGTCCCATTTGGATTTCATTGCTGGTTACCCCGCCTGGAAAGGTTTCAGGTCCTGAATGGGAAAAATGGGTTTGAACCCTGCCCAAAGGAGAACAGCTTTTTGCGTGAAAAACCCCCTTATTGCCTAATCCGAATGGGGTTGTGATAATTAACATAATACAGGGGGTGCCATAGTGAAAGATTGCGTTCGTGCCCGTGCCTTTACACTTATTGAGCTACTGGTTGTGATTGCCATCATTGCCGTTTTGATCGGCTTACTCTTGCCTGCTGTGCAAAAAGTCCGCGAGGCGGCCAACCGACTTCATTGCACCAACAATCTCAAGCAACTTGCCCTTGCCTGCCATACTTTTGAAAACACAAATGGCTTTTTTCCGCTTGCCTATACCAATCCCAATGGACCCAACTCCATGAAATGGCACACCTGGACCCCGTTCCTTTTTCCCTATTTGGAAGAAGGAAACCGAGTCAGTAACTATGATTTTGCCTCGGACTGGTGGAAGACTCCAAACCGTGAAATTGTCGCCACCAAAGTCAAATCGTTGCAATGCCCCTCTACTCCCAACCCGGATAGAATCCAGGACAAGCCCGAAGCCACACCTCCCAATAAAACAGGAGCCGTCAGCGACTATTTTCCCCCCACCGGGGTTAATGCGGAAATCAATCAATATTTACCAGCAACCGATCAGCTTTCACCGAATTCCGATTTGCGCGGAGTAATGTGCTGGTGGAGTGCCAAAAACCTGGTTAACAAACAAGCCGACATCCTCGATGGGACTTCCCATACCATCCTGATGGGGGAGTGCGCAGGCCGGGAAGATGTATGGCGCAAAAACATTATGACGGCGGTAAACTTTAATGTGGTCCCCAAGGTCCGGGCTCGTGGAGGGGCGTGGGCAACCCCGGACAACCCCTACGAGATTGGTTCAAGGAAAGCGTGGGATGTTGCCTTTGGTCCCATTCCCTTCCCACCTGGAATCAATACCTCCAACGAATGGGGACACGGCTTTTACGGCTTTCACTCCCATGGGGCCAACTTTGCCATGGCGGATGGATCTGTTCGATTTCTTTCTTCCTCAACCGAACTCAAACTCTTGGCCTACCTCGTTACCCGTGCGGGAGGCGAAGTGGTACCAACCCCCTGACCTTGACCCTTTTTTCTGGCGATTTGTGATAGGCTAAGTCCTGAATCCCTATTTCGATAGTAATCAACAATTCCCGGGAAACACTGATTAAACAATCAAGCCTTTGTTTTGAATCCAAACCGTCAAGCGAGCCGGTTGGTTCAAGGCCTTTCGGGTTGACCTAACCCAGGTAACTCGGTTCGAGTGATTCATTACGATTTTTTGGCCAGTTTTGGGACCATGATTGTATGTTCGGCGGCAAAGCGGGTACCTGACCCAGATAAAGGGGATTTGGAATCCCGTCGTTTGCAGGCTGATTTGACTTTTTCTTGGGGAAGATTGGGTTTTCATGGTCCCAACAGCATAACTTTGGGTAATACCAACTAAATCCAGATCTTTGCATTTCGAGGAAATACCCTCTATTTTGCCCAAGAAGCTTGCCTGCACCTTTCTGCCCCTTTAACTTGACCATAGTATTCCCATCAATCACCTCTGGGATTAAGCCATGTCCTCCCGAGTGGTTTTCTTCGGCCGGTGGTTGCGTCGGTTTTATCGTCCGGTTTCCCCGATCTTAAACCGTTCACTGTTAACCTTGGAATCCCTCGAAAACCGGCTTGTCCCGGATGGCCAAGGATTCTCGCAACTTCTTCCTCAATGGAACGGGGATAACTGGGTGCACCCATCGGCATCGGTTGCGACACTTTCTTCCAACTCGGTCCTCGTTCCCCTGGTGGCTCCTTCTCCTCCCTCATCGGGACCGGGTGCCGTTCCCTCCGACTTTTCCCAATTC
>SYLG01000113.1 GCA_005808665.1 Planctomycetia bacterium
AGTCTCTCGCCAATCAGGATCAAACGCCTTGAAACAGAATCTGTAAAGAGGATTTGTAGTCCCGACTTTTGCAGCCTGATTTAACTTTTTCCCGGGAAAAACACGGTTTTCATGGTCCCAACTGCGTAACTTGGGTTAAACCTCACTACGACACCGAAACAGGGCCATTGGACGATTTTCTTTTATTCCCCAATTAACCCATCAGTGCGAGGCGATGACAAAACAATGGTGCCTTCCAACACCGAGTTCCCTAACCCTAGATTGGCCTAACTACAAACGGGCAAACAGCCCTGGGGTTCCGCCAAAACAATCGGCCAGATTACCCCAAATACCATAACATCCCCTTCGAGGGATTTCCATTACATTCTGTTCGGGCATGTGGAGGTTTCCACCCATTACTACCCCCAATCCCCACGATAATAGCCCGCATACTACTGTGGTTCCCGCCACCGACCAGGCGTGGACGGTTGCCCAGAATCATTCCGGGGCACCATGGAACAGCCCCTCGCAAAAATCAACCATTGAGGCAAAAGATGCGGCCTTTCCCGGGATACCCGGTTTTATTATTCATGCCGAGCTTGGCCGCGGTGGCATGGGTATCGTCTATGAGGCAACCCAAATCAATCTGGGCCGACGGGTTGCCCTCAAGGTCATGCTGATCGAATCCCCGGACCTGGTCAAACGATTTCAACTCGAAGCAACGGCCCTCGGTCGCATTCAACACGAGGGAATCCTTGAAATCTATGATGTAGGCATCCTGGATGGACGACCGTTTTTGGTAACGGAGCTCATGAAAGGGGGAACCCTTGCCAAAGCAACCGCTGGCCTCCAGGTTCAATCCCACGAAGCCGCTTTGCTTGTCCTTCAGATGGCCAATTCCCTTGCCGCCACCCATGCCGCTGGCATACTGCACCGAGACCTGAAACCGGGCAATGTGCTGCTGGCAAAACCACCGCTTCCACCCGATGGCAATGGAAATATCCGCCTAAGTGGCGTGCAAGTGAAACTGGGTGACTTTGGCCTGGCCAAGGACATCGAGGCCGACTCGCAGCACTTGACCCAGACAGGGGTGGTAATGGGAACCCCAGGCTACATGGCGCCCGAACAGGCCCTGGGCAAACAAAAAAACCTCGGGCCGGCCACAGATACCTTTGCCCTGGGTGCCATCCTTTATGAGCTGCTTTCCGGGCGCCCCCCTTTTCGTGGCGAAACCCCGCTGGAAACGCTTCGCATGACGGCGGAGCGGGACCCGGTGGCCCTGAGCAAGTTGCGGGCGGGTATCCCGGTCGATTTGGAAACCATCTGCCTCAAAAGCTTGCAAAAAAATCCCACCCATCGTTACACCACCGCCACAGACCTTGCCCATGACCTCGAGGCTTTCCTTTCCAACAGACCCATCAAAGCCCGAAGGGCAGGATGGATGGAGCGTTCCCTGAAGTGGTGCGTTCGGAACCCAACCGCCGCCGCAAGTATTGGGATCATCGCTACAAGCCTCATGATTCTCCTGCTCCTTGCCTACCTCACCGCCTCTGCAAGGATTCAAAGGGACGGTCATAACCTTGCAAGCCTGCAAAAAAATCTGGGTTTCGAACGACTCGGAGACAATGACATTTCCCGTGCGGCCATCTGGTTTGCGGCGGCATTGGCTCAGGAAACCCGGCCCGAAAACCAAGCCATAGATCGACTGCGGATGGGAGCTCTGATAGACGGGTTCCATTGGATCCGGTCCTATATCGTTCATGACCGGACGGTCCGGGGGGCGGAATGGTCCCCTTCGGGGAGGCTTTTTCTTTGCTATGGAGATGATCGCTCCATCCGGATTCAGGACCCGACCCAATTCCCCCCCACCCTTGCCAATACTCTCCTCCCCCAGTCCGATGGCGATCGTGGCAGTCGCCTTCTTTCGGTCCATTTCCTCGAGGATTCCAGGGTGTTGGCACTCGACAAGGGTGGAAACCTTTTTGATTGGCTTTGGAAGGAAGGTGGGGAGGCCAAACGGATTGGCAATGGTTTCACCGCCCTGTCTGTGGATGCCACCCATACCTTTATCGCTCTCGCACGAAATGACACCGTTTACATGGACCGAAGCGGCAAAAAAAACCTGGACGAGTGGGCGACTTTCAAACCCATCCCTACAGGCGTCCGTGAAATCAACGAGTTGCTTTTCATGGCAGACTCCCTGGGAGTGGTCGGTCGTTCAAGCACGCAAATTGTCCTTATTGGACCGACCGGGGAGGCCAGGCCCATGACTGGACTCGACGGGCCGATTACCACAATGGCCAAAGACCTCTCGGGAAAGATCCTGGCAGCGGGCAACGAAGCGGGTGACATCCGCATCTGGAAAGGCGGACAAGCCAAACCGGAAAATTTGGTACTAGGCCATCCTGAGAAAATCCTCTGCCTGGGTTTTAGCCACGACGGCAAATTCCTTGCCAGTGGTTCAACGGACCATCGGGTTTCGGTGCATGACATTGCTTCCGGATCGTTAAAATATCAAATCTCCCATGATGGAGAGGTTACCTGCCTTGCCTTTGCCACCCATCCCGACTGGCTCTACACCGGCTCCGAAGACAATACCGTAAAAATCTGGCACAAAATCTCCGGAAGGGAAGCCTCCAGCGATCTGGTTTACAATGGAACTATTCGTACCATCGTCCCCCATCCCACGGCCCATCTGCTCCTTGCCGGAGGGGATGACACCTGTTGCTGCCTTTGGGACACCACCCCCAAAAACCGCGTTCAATTCTCTCTCGACGGACCCCTCGACCAAATGGAGGGGAGGGCAGAGGACACCTATTTTGCTTTGCGGCAAGGCGAAACAGTTCTTATCGGTTCAAAGGACCCTATTGCGATTGCCATTGCGGCTTCTACCAGTCTGAGGCGGGTGTTTCCTTTTGACCCGGTTGAATATACAAAATCGTTGAAAACATTGCCGGTAAAAGCCAAACAGGTCACCATGTTGGGAGGTGACAGGGTCCTTGTCCTGGAAACCAATGGTGCTGTTTCCCTTTGGAACATGAAAGATCTGATGGCCACCTGCCTGCTCCCGGCCCAGGAAGCCCGGGCTTTGGCGACCGCTATTGTTGGCGATCCCTCGGGAGCCTACTTTGTTTTGGAAACCGAAACCAGAAACGGGAAAGAAATCAAACTCTTCAGCGCGGAAGGAGGCCCGATTCCCCTGGACGAGGCCCAGCTGATTCAGTCCTGGACCTTTGGACAGGATCCTGGGGTGTTGGCATGGGGGGACATCCATGGGTACCTTTGGGTGGCTCACATTCACGAGGGCAAGGCAAAAATCCTTGGTCCGGTGAAAGCCCACAATGGCGGGGTCGGTGCCATCGCTTTATCCCGAGGCAGGGTAGCAACCGGCGGCGAGGATATGCGTGTCCGGGTCTGGAATGCAAACCAACCCGACAAGCCGGCCTTTCCCGATCCTGTGGAACCTCAGCACGCATCAAAGGTTACCAACCTGGCCTTTATTAAGACAGGGGAACAGTTTCTTTCGGGATCCGAGGACAATACCCTCCGGTTATGGGATAGTAATACCGGAAAGCCAGTTAGTGAACCCATGCAGCATAAAAGCTCGATTTTGAGGATCTTGCCAATGCCCCCGGGGAGGTCCAAATGGAACATTGCCGCCACGATTAGTGGTAATGCTTCCGCCTACTTTTGGGACCTTGACCTTGGTCAGGTGGTCGCCCCCATGGTCGTTCCCCCAGGATTCATTCTCAAAGGGGTTGTTCTCAGGGAAAGTATCGATGGGTGGCCCGTTTTGGTTATGGGTGGCTCGCATGGAACCATCCTGATCCAAAAACTGGTGGAAGCCCCGGACTTTGCCACAAATTATGACCTGTTGACCTTTGCCGAATACCATCCCGCTTTTGCCATCAATCAGGATGCCACCGAACTTGTACCCATTCCCGGCTCGGAAATCCTCCCCAGAATGACCGCTTTCTGGGCAAAATTTGGCCCTATGTTTCCCCCTCTTCCCGCACCTTTCCATTCCCCCGAAACCCCAAAGGAAAATCTACCATGAAACCGACCAGCCACCGCCGCGATTGGCTTGCAGGCGCTTTGCAAATGGCCTCAGCGACCAGTGCGGCCATTGCTTTGGGCCTTCCCACAACCCGGGCCGCTGCCCCATCCGAAACGATTCGCCTCGCTGTTCTCGGTTCGGGTGGCCGGGCCAGGCACCTGATGCGTTCCCTTGTCAACATACCCGGACTGAAAATCGTCGCCCTTGCCGATGTCCGTGACGATGCCTTGGCCACCACCAAAACCCACCTCGAAAGTCTTGCTCCCAAGTCCACACGGGACCTGGTTATTGTCAAAGATTTTCGCAAACTGCTCGACCAAGGCGACATCGATGCCGTTCTCATTGGAGCAGCCGACCATTGGCATGCCCCCATGACCATCGCTGCCTGCCAAGCGGGCAAGGATGTCTATGTGGAAAAACCGCTCACCCATGATCCCCGTGAGGCCAAGGCGTTGTTGGACGCCGGGGCCGCCTCCAAGTCGATTGTCCAGGTGGGAATGCAACAGCGCTCGATGCCCCACATCCTGAAGGCCGGCGAGTTGATTCGCGAAGGTCGCATCGGCAAAGTTCACAAGGTCCACCTGAGCTGGAACCGTAACCAACCCCGATTTACCAAGGACATCCCCAAAATCCCCCTGGCCTCCGTCGATTGGAAAGCCTTTCTCGGCTCGGCTCCCGGGCAGGAGTACGATCCCTATAAAATGGTTCACTGGCGTTGGTTTTGGGACTTCGGAGGAGGTATTTTCACCGACCTTATGGTCCATTGGATCGATGTTGCCCACGGCCTTTTGGACCTCACGGAACCATTGTCCGCCGCCTCCCAGGGAAACTTTGTCAAAGCGGAGGGGATCTGGGAAACCCCGGATAGCGTGCAGACAATCCTCGAATATCCAGGTGGGGTGACCGCTCATTTCGAGGGAACATTCTCCAACGCCCGCTTGGGCGCAATGATCACCTTCATGGGAACCGAGGGTTCGATTTATTGCGACAGGGGGGCCATGCAGGTGATCCCTGATCCGGGAAAAACCATCAAGGCCGAGGAACTCATCCTGGGCAAAGGTCGTCGGGGGGCAGATTTCTATGACCAACCGGATGGCGAGTTGATCCACATCCTCAATTGGATCAAAGCTCTTCGTGATCGCAAACAACCCTCCGCTCCCCTTCAGGCGGGCATTGACGCTGCCTTTGCCGCCCACCTTGCCAACCGGAGTTTGCGAGAAAAGCGATTGGTCACGAACAACCCAAGGAAACCGGGGTGACTCCCGTGACCGAACTGGGTTGGCTCCATGCCTCAGGGCCCGAATTGCCCTGGGTTAGGCCCGGGCAAAAGGATAGTCACCCGGGGTCAGCGATGGCCCCTGTATTTGAACCAGGTAACGATTGAAATATCCCACCGCCATCTATCTGGATCACGCTGCGAGTTCCACGCTGAGGGAATCCGCTTCCAAAGCCATGGTGGAAGCGTGGCAAAAAGGCCCCGGAAATCCCGCCAGTACCCATCATGCAGGGCGAGCCCAACGACGCATCCTCGAAGATGCCCGGGACAAAGTGGCCTCCCTTTTGGGAGCTTTTCCGGATGAGGTTGTGTTTACCTCAGGGGCCACAGAGGCCAATAACCTGGCCCTTTTGGGACATGCCGCTGCCGCCGGGCCCAATTCCCCACTGATCGGTTCGCCCGTCGAACACAAAAGTGTTTTGCAGGTCTTGTGCGAGTTGGCCAAAGCGGGCCATCCCCTGACGCTTGTATCCCCAAACCCCGAAGGCATTGTTCCCGATTTGACCTGTGCCCTTCCAACCGGAGCCAATCCAGGCACAGTCACTCTTCAGTTGGCCAACCAGGAAACCGGGGCATTGCAGCCGGTTGGAAAACTGGGAAAGCAATTGGCGAGCACCCACCCTGCCTGGCGCTTGCATACCGATGCCACCCAAGCCGTTGGAAAAATCCGGGTCGATTTTCACAGCCTTTTCGTCCACACGCTCTCCTTGAGTGGCCACAAATGGGGCGGGCCCATCGGGGCAGGGGCCCTTTTGGTAAGGCGAGGCTGGCCGCTTCGGGCACTTTGTCATGGCGGTGAACAACAAGACGGAAGGCGCCCCGGTACAGAATCTTCCATGTTGGCCGCAGCCCTTGCCGTGGCCTTAAGCGAAGCGGTTGCCGACCTGGACGCATTTCAAACCCGTGCCTCTGCTTTCAGACAAACTATTTTAAACACCTTGAAGCAAAACGCGGTTCCCTATGAAATCAACGGTTCTCCAGAGGGGTTGCCCCACATTCTCAATCTCTCCTTTGGCGGTATCCGGGCTGATTTATTGGTGATGGCACTTGATCTTGAACAGGTTGCCATTTCCGCTGGGTCTGCCTGTACCTCCGGAAGCATCCTTCCCTCTTCGGTGTTGACATCCATGGGTTTATCCAAGGATCGGATCCTTAGCTCCATCCGGATCAGCCTGGGACATGACACCACCCCTGAGATCGTTGATGAGGCCCTTGTGCGCCTGATTCGGGTGGTAAGGCGATTGGGCGGGGGAGGATTGTCTTGAAATTGCCCTGGATTGCGGTGGAAGAAAACCGGACCGCTCGCCGTGGCATCCTCCGCCACATTCAGGCCATCAGGAAAGGAACCTCGGTCCCGCTATTGGTGATCCGGGGAAAGGCGGGGTCGGGAAAGTCGCGCCTTGCGGAGGAGGGACTGAGCCGCCTCATGAAAACAGTTCCAGGGGCCATTTGGCGAATGCTCGGGCCCAAAGATCTTTTGGGTGCCCTAAAATCTCCCCATTCCGAACATTATGAGGGACGAGAACTACTTGCCGTCGATTGGCTCATCCTTGATGATTTTGCTCCCATGGAAGAAACCATGGAAGAACGCCTTTGTCGAATCCTGGACCATCGCCAGGTTCATTCGCGTCCAACCCTGATTCTTTCTGCCCAACCTTCGTTAAAACTTGCCCGAACGATCCGTTTGTTGGGCCGTCTCCGGGGGGGGATTCGGGTCGAACTCGGCCCCTGGCGGGAAAAAAGTCGCCTCAATTGGCTAAAGAGGTTGGTGCTTGAGGATCAAATGACTCTCAGCCGGACGGAATTGACTGTTTTGGCGAAAAAATTGCCATCCTTACCAGGGGCAATGGTGTCCCTTTGTCAAACCATGGGGCGACTTCCCAAACCGGTTCCCCAAGCAACTTATACCACCGCCCTCTTGCCAGAAACGGTCCTCGACGCAGTCGTCCAGGAATTTGGCGTTTCGCTAAGGCAGATCAGGGGCAAATCAAGAACCAAAAAAATCAATGAGGCCCGCCAGGCGGCGATGTATCTTTTACGCCACCTTTTAAACCTTTCCCTCGAGGTAATCGGGATTACCCTGGGAGGCCGCGACCACAAAACCATCCACAGTGGTTTAGCCCGTGTAAAACTCAGAAAGCGGACCGACAAGGATTACTCAAACCTACTCAAGTCGACCCAAAATCTTATTTTATAATAACTTACAGATACCATTGGGGAAAAAATGTTGACAACCTGTCGATGGCAGGTTAACAGCCAAATCAGCTGTTTTGGCTTGCCTTTAGCTATCGACCGCTGTGAACCGCTCTCGACACCTTGTCAACCGATTATCAACCCGTTTTCCCCAGGATTCTTTATTTCCCAAACTCTCTTTGATAAAAGACATACGCCTACTTTGGCCCGATTCTTAGGAACCTTGGCATCGCTCTATTACCACCACCAATTTTCCATAAAAAAGGTGGTAAGCAAGTCACGGCCAGAAATCATCCTTGGGGAGGAACGAATCCATGAAAATCATCTGCCATCGGGAGGCGTTTCTCTCAGCCTGTCAACTGACTGCATCTGCAGTTCCCTCGAAGGATGTAAAAGCGGTTTTACGAAACATAAAAGCTCACGCCGATGAGATGAGTTGTTCCCTTTTTGCCACCGATCTTGAGCTGGGTCTACGGTTGCAGGTAGGAGGCGTCGAAGTAATCAAGCCAGGCAAGGCCCTTCTTCCCGCCCAGAAAATCATTTCCATCCTTCGGGAAACGCGCGAGGATCAGCTTCACCTGGACGCTTCCCCCAAGGGAGTGGTCGTTAAAGGAAAAAAAGTCGAGTTTTTTCTGCCGTATGAAGATCCGGAACAGTTCCCTGATGTTCCCGAGTTTGGGGAGGAGGCTTGGCATGAAATCCGGGCAGGAGATTTGCGCGAGTTGATCAGGCGTACGGTGTTTTCCTGTGCTACTGAAAGTGCCAGGTACACCATGACGGGTGTACTTTTTGAACTGGATCGTGAGGATGCCCGCATGATTGCCACCGATGGCCGTCGGTTGGCGTTGGCTCAATGCGGTGCCAAGTCGCTTGGGGAACACACAACCGGAACCAATCCCCCCGTGGTCCCCGCGAAAACATTGGGTGTCCTTGATCGTAACCTCATTGACGATGAAGAGGTCGTCAGGATCCGGGTTGGTGTAAACGAAATTTTCTTTCGTACCGACTGTTCGGTCCTTTACAGCCGACTCATCGAAGGTCGCTATCCGGATTACCGGGCAATCCTTCCCAAATCCGCTTCCATCAAGGTGATCGTTTCGGCAGGTGGCCTCCTGGCAGGGGTCAGGCAAGCGTCGATCATGAGTGATGATGAAACCAAACGCCTCAATTTTCACTTGGAAAAGGGTCAGATAACATTCGAGGCGGAAACGGCTTTGGGGGGCAAATCCAAGGTGGAAATGGCGATTGACTATGACGGTGATGAAATCAGCACCAGCTTCAACCCGCAATTTTTGATTGATATGTTAAAGGCCATGCCCGGTGAAATGGAAATCCAAATGGAACTTTCCACCTCAGGCAAGCCGGTCTTGTTCCGAAGCGGCTCATCGTATAGCTATTTGGTCATGCCGATGAGTTGATTGAACCAAAAGCAAGCAAGGATTTTTTGGGAGGCAATTGGCGATGGCCCCGCGCTTTGAAAAGCCGGACCTCGGCCCGCAAAAATTGGGGGACCTTTTGGCTCATATTTTCATCTCCCGTGGGTGGGGTGAAAAAACCAAACGGGTTGCCCTGGAAGAGGCATGGACCAAAGCCGCAGGTGAGATTGCTGGACCCTTGGCGGCAAAATCAACCAGGCCCGGGGCCCTGAGGAAAGGGGTCCTCGAGATTCATGCCAAAGACACAATACTTGTGCATGAGCTAACCCAGTTCCACAAGCGTCCGTTGTTGGCCAGGCTCAGGGAGCTTTTGCCCCAGGAAAAAATTGGCGAACTCAGGATCCGTTTGGCAGCAGGAGAGTTTAAACCCGGAACAACGCCCAACCAGGGTAAAAAATCCGTCCCCTGAAAAGGATGAAGAATTGAGACAATGAACCAGACAATTACGATCCATAACAAGGAATAGAGACGACTATGACCGATCCCGTAAATCCCGCTAATTCTATTGATACGACTGAACCAGTAAGCGATTCCCTGATAAACACCGCCAGTGATTATGACAGTGGCAATGTCCAGATCCTAAGGGACGCCGACCATATTCGTCGTCGTCCAGGTGTCTACATTGGCGATATCAACACTACGGGCCTTCACCACCTCGTTTATGAGCTTGTCTACAATGCGGTCGATGAGGCCCTTGCCGGTTTCTGCAAACACATTCATGTCAAGATCGATGTGGATGGTTCCTGCTCGGTTCGGGATGATGGGCGTGGCATTCCCGTGGATATGCACCCCCAGGCGAACAAGCCGACCCTTGAAGTGGTCATGACAACGGTTGGGGCTGGGGGCAAGTTTGACCATGGTGCCTACAAGGTTTCCGCAGGTCTTCATGGCATGGGAGCCAAGGCGGTGACTGCACTATCTGTTTGGACCGAAGCGGAGGTTCGCCGCAACGGTCGTGTTTATACCCAACAATACGAGCGGGGACGGGCCGTTTCTGAAGTACGGGACATTGGGCCCGGCCAAGGTACCGGTACCAAGGTCACCTTTATGCCCGATTCCGAGATCTTTGGAACCAGGTTGGCGTTTGATTTTGACACTCTTGAAAGCCGGCTTCGAGAATTGGCCTTTCTCAACAAGGGCCTTCACTTCCACCTTTCTGATGCCCGTGTTGGCAAAACCGAAGAGTACCATTACGAAGGCGGGGTCGCCGAGTATGTGGCCTGGATGAACCGGAACGAAGACACCATCCACCCACCTATTCCCGTTGACAAGGATATGGACCATATCAAGGTCGATGTGGCCCTTCAATACACATCCGGCGAAGAAGAGCGGGTCCGTTGCTATGCCAACAATGCCTACAACCCTGTGGGCGGCACCCACCTGACCGGCTTCCGGGTTGCCCTCACCAGGTCGTTGGGTGCTTATGGGGAAAAAGGGGGATTCTTCACCAAAATCAAACCCGAAGGCCAGGACTACCGGACAGGCGTGACCGCCATTGTTTCGGTACAACATCCCGAGCCCCAATTCGAATCGCAAAACAAGATCCGCCTTTTGAACGCCGATGTCGAACCCGCCGTTGCCGCAGCGGTAGCAGAAGCCCTGGGCAAATATCTTGAGGAAAACCCCAAACACGCCAAAGCGATCATTGGAGCTGTCATTCGTTCCGCCGAGGCCCGCGAGGCGGCCTCCAAGGCCCGCAAGGCAATCAGGGATCGCAAATCCCTGTTGGGAGGAGGCAGTCTTCCCGGAAAACTTTTCGACTGCACGACCCGCAAACGCGATGAGTCGGAACTCTTCCTTGTCGAGGGTGATTCGGCCGGCGGGTCTGCCGAGTCGGGCAGAAATCGCATGATTCAGGCTATCCTTCCCCTTCGTGGAAAGCCACTCAATGTGGAAAAAGCCCGGATGGAAAACCTGCTTGCCAACAACGAAATCACCTCGCTCATCTCTGCGATCGGAGTGGATATTGGCAACGAATTGCCTTACGAAAAATTGAGGGAGACGCTTCGGTACAACCGGATCATCATCATGACCGATGCCGATGTG
>SYLG01000114.1 GCA_005808665.1 Planctomycetia bacterium
CAAGTAGCGGGCAATATCAGGTAGGTTGGTCGGGACTACATGCCGTTTTGAACTCGACATACTCCAAATTCCCGGGAAAAACATCAATCAGGGTCCCAAAAAAGACCAAAAAATCGTAAAAAATCACTCCAACTGCGTAACTTGGGCTAACTTGAATGGGTTAGGAGTCGCCTTTTTGTGCAATCATGTAGTAATACCAAGCTCCGGTTTGGCATAGTTTAACCCAAGTTACGCAGTTGGGACCATGAAAACCCGGTTTTTCCCGGGAAAAAGTCAAATCAGCCTTAAAAAGTCGGGACTACAAATCCCCTTTTGGGTGTCTGGTTCAAGCTTTGGTCTCCTGTTTTCCTTTTGAATTCAAACGTTCAAACCGACGCAATTGGTTTTGCTTCCGCAGGAGTTTCCGAAAACCTTCGAATCCTCCAATTATAAAATCGCACAAATACCGGCCAATATCAAGAAGGTTGGTCGAGACTCCATGCCGTTTGGAACTCGACATTGAGGCTGGAAAAGGGATCTGCCGTGTGTATAAAACCCGTTTGACCTAACCCAACCTGATAATTGGATCAAAACCATGAGTAGCCAACTCGTTCATAATGTTTTTTTTACCCTGAAAGATCCCTCCCCAGCCAACATCGCAGCCTTGATCGCCGCCAGCCATAAATACCTTCCCCACCATGAAGGAATTGCCTACTATTCCGCAGGAACTTTATGCGAAGACCTCCGCCGAGAGGTCAATGATCTGGAATTCCATGTGGGGCTACACATTGCCTTCAAGGACCGGGCAGCCCATGATGTGTATCAGGTAAGTTCCCTTCACAACCAGTTTATCGGGGAATGCAAAGGTTTATGGGCCAAGGTTCGGGTGTTTGACTCCTATACCAGCCAAGGTTCCTAAGGATTCAAGACATTTGGCTGGTATTCCCATTTTCATGGTTACCAAGGACCGGGTAAAACACCAAATTGGTTTGGTTGTCCTGTTTTTTGGGAAATTGGCAAGGTGGGATTGAGTGTCCGCAATTTCGTTGGTATTATGCCAATACCCCTGCAGTGTTCGAAACTCTGGTGTTCTTTTGACGAACCAATGAGCACCCGCGGGGAACCATCATAACGGATGGGGCTTGCAAGCCCACCTTGACCCAGGTCATGGAGTGGGATCCAAAATCCTCTGTTGAGGTTCCCCCTTAATTTGCGGGTTCTCAAAAGCACCTTAACGGCACAGGTGGGGGTTTTTGTTTTTTATTATGCTGACTAGGGTTATTGAGTCGGGCCCTGCAAATCCTAGAATTCCCTAGGGTTGTGGGGCCATTCCGAGCGGTTGATTTAGCCGAAACGGTAGCCTTCCACCGGAAATCGTGAGGCCAATTTCATCGTGAGCCTATCCAGTTCTGCAAACATGCTTGAGGATGTCCTCAATCGGCGAATTCTTCTGCTTGACGGGGCCATGGGTAGCCAGATTTATGCCTTTTCACCGAGTGAGGCGGATTATCGCGGGGAACGATTCCGAAACCACCCTGTTGCCCTGAAAAACTGTACCGAGGTTATGGTCCTGACCCAACCCCAAATGATTGAGTCGATCCATGAGACCTACCTGGAAGCGGGTTCAGATATCATCGAAACGGACAGTTTTAACACCAATGCCTTGTCCATGAAAGAGTTTCAACTTGATAAATTGGTGTATGAATTCAATTATGAAGCGGCCCGGTTAGCACGACGGATGGCGGACAAATGGACCTTGCGGACCCCAAGTAAACCACGGTTTGTTGCGGGAAGTATTGGACCAACCAAGAAAACCCTTTCCATGGGGGTGGATGTCGAAGACCCGGGCAAGCGGGATGTCACTTTTGATGAAATGGTGGCCAGCTATTATGAACAGATCCATGGACTGGTGGAAGGGGGGGTTGATATCCTCCTTCCGGAAACCTCGTTTGATACCCTGGTAATGAAGGCCTGCCTGTTTGCCATTGAAAAACACAGGCGGGTTTCGGGCAAAAACATTCCAGTGATGGTTTCAGGAACAATTTTTGAAAACGGAAGAACACTTTCTGCCCAATCGGTGGAGGCGTTTCAAATCTCGGTGGAGCATTTTCCATCGCTTTCCATCGGCCTGAATTGTGCCGTTGGGGTGGATCAAATGCGGCCCCAAATCGAAACCCTTGCCGCCCATTGCCCTACCCGGGTTAGTTGTTATCCCAATGCCGGGCTGCCCGATGGATTCGGCGGGTTTACAGGTTCTATTGAGCAAATGGCATCCGCCCTGGGGGAATTTGGCCGCAAAGGTTGGGTAAACATTGTTGGAGGTTGCTGCGGGACCACTCCGGATTGGATTCGTGCCATTGGCAAGGCCATCGAGGGGATCGAACCCAGGCCGAAACCAGAACCTAAAATCCAGTCCAGAACGACCTACACTGGTTCGGATCCCTTGGTGGTCCAGTTGGATAACCCGTTTTTGATGGTTGGGGAACGAACCAACATTTCGGGTTCCCGAAAATTTGCCAGACTCATTCGCGAGGGCCATTTCGAACAGGCGGTTTCCATTGCCCGGGAACAGGTGGAAAACGGAGCCAACATCCTCGATGTCAACATGGACGATGGGATGATCGAAGGGGTTGGGGCCATGACCCGCTTCCTCAACCTTATATCCGCAGAACCAACGGTTGCCCGTGTCCCCGTCATGGTGGATAGTTCCAACTTTGCGATTATCGAAGCGGGCCTGAAGTGCCTCCAGGGAAAATCGATTGTCAACTCGATTAGTCTCAAAGAAGGTGAGGCCAAATTCCTGGAGCAGGCGCGAACCATTCATTGCTTGGGAGCGGCAGTTGTGGTGATGGCGTTTGATGAAACGGGTCAGGCGGTCACGGCGGATCACAAGGTGGCCATTTGCGAAAGGGCTTACAAAATCCTCACCGAACAGGTGGGATTCCAACCGGAAGACATCATATTTGACACGAACATCCTGACGGTTGCCACCGGAATGTCGGAGCATGACAACTATGCGGTTGAGTTTTTTGAAGCCGTCAAACTTCTCAAAAAGCGGTTGCCAAGGGCCCGGACCTCAGGTGGTGTTAGTAATGTGAGTTTTTCGTTTCGTGGGCCGCAATTTGAAAGCGTTCGCGAAGCCATGAATGCGGCGTTTCTTTACCATGCCATTCGGGCCGGTTTGGATATGGGTATAGTCAATGCCGGCCAGCTCATGGTTTACGAGGATATTGAACCCAACCTCCTGGAACGAATCGAGGATGTACTCCTCAATCGTCGGCCCGATGCGACCGAACGACTTGTCGACCTCGCCAAATCCTTGGGTCCAAAGGCCAAGGTGGACGAAAAGCAAAAGCCATGGCGGGAGCTTGGTTCGGAGGAGCGTTTGAAACATGCCCTTATCCAGGGAATAGATGAATTCATAGAAGTCGATACGGAAGAATGTCGTCTCCATGTCGAGCGCCCACTCCAGGTGATTGAAGGTCCCTTGATGGCGGGAATGCAGGCGGTTGGGGACCTGTTTGGTGCCGGGAAAATGTTCCTTCCCCAAGTGGTTCGAAGTGCCAGGGTAATGAAAAAAGCCGTAAACCATTTGACCCCGTTCATGGAGGCGGATCGTGCCGCCTCGGGAACCCGGAAATCCCGCGGCAAAATCCTGATGGCAACGGTCAAAGGGGATGTTCACGACATTGGCAAAAACATCGTTGGGGTGGTGCTTGCCTGCAATGATTTTGAAGTGATTGACCTTGGGGTGATGGTCCCTTGTGAAATAATCCTCGAAGAGGCGAAACAACACAAAGTGGACATGATAGGATTATCCGGACTAATAACCCCCTCTTTGGAGGAGATGGTTCATGTTGCCAAAGAAAAAGACAGGCTGGAATTTGATATTCCACTTTTGATTGGAGGTGCCACCACAAGCAGCCGTCATACTGCGGTAAAAATTGCGCCCATGTATAAACATCCGGTCATCCATGTGGCGGATGCTTCCCGAGCCGTCAGGGTGGTTGAGCAACTGCTTAAACCCGATTCACGCGAGCAATTTGACAAGGAAAATCGGGAAAACCAAGCCCGGGACAGGGAGAATTTCTCCCGGCGAAAAAATCGAAAAATGGCTTCATTGGAGCATGCCAGGAGCCTTCCGGCCAAAATGGATTGGTCCCATTACCAACCGCCCATCCCCGATTTTGTCGGTGTCAGGAAACTTGAAAATGTCGATGTCAAACTGCTGGTCCCCTACATTGATTGGTCCCCGTTTTTCATGTCCTGGGAGCTTTCCGGGAAATATCCGGAGATTTTCAACCAACCCCTGGTTGGTCCTGAAGCCAAGCGGCTTTTCGAGGATGCCCAAAGGGTGCTCCACCAGGCTATTGCGGAAAATTGGCTGAAACCGTGTGGGGTTTATGGGTTTTTCCAAGCCAATTCTTTTGGGGATGACATTCGGGTATTTCCTTCCCAATCCTCAAAGGAGTGGTCCACCTTCCATATGCTAAGGCAACAGTGGATGCGTGAAGGACAAGGAGAATTTTTATCGCTTTCGGATTTCATAGCTCCCGGGCAAACTGGCCTGGTTGATCATATTGGGGCATTTGCTGTAACCAGTGGATTCGAGGCGGAAACAATTGCCCGCAAAATGGAATTGGCCCAGGATGATTATTCCGCCATCCTCCTAAAAGCATTGGCGGATCGATTGGCGGAAGCGTTTGCGGAATATCTGCATCAAAGGGTTCGCCGGGAGTGGAAATACGGGGCCCATGAAAACCTGACCCCGGAAGATCTGATCAATGAAAAATACAGCGGCATTCGACCGGCTGCGGGCTATCCCTCGTGTCCCGATCACACGGAAAAAACGGCTCTTTGGAAATTGCTTGATGTGGAAAAAAACACAGGCATGAAACTCACGGAAAGCTTTGCAATGATTCCCGCAGCTTCGGTCAGTGGGCTCTATTTTAGCCACCCTTTGGCCAGGTATTTCGCAATTGACCTGCTGCAACGCGATCAATTGGAGGACTACTCCCATCGCAAAGGCTTACCCTTGAAGGAAATGGAAAGCTGGCTTGGACCCAACCTTGCCTATGACCCATCTTAATGCAATTTAGCAAGGATTTTCTTGATGATGATTTGGAATGAAGCCCTTCGGGTGGTTTTGGATCATGCCTTGCCGTTAGGTCCCGAAATGGGCCCTGTTTGTTCCAGTTCCGAGGGTGCCATCCTGGCGGAAACCATCGTAGCCGATTTGGATGCTCCACCTTTTGACAAAGCATTAATGGATGGGTTTGCCCTGGCGGGTGAAAGCCCGGCATTTAACGAAGGCTGGCCTTTGGTGAATGCCGTCTATGCAGGGGATGCCCAATCCGGGCGGTTAAGCCAAGGTCATGCCTGTCCGGTGGCCACAGGGGCCAGGATTCCGGATGGAGCGGATCGGGTTGTGCCCTTTGAGCGAACCCAAAAAAAGGACGGCATCCTCCAAGTTTCGGATATACCGTTGTCGGAGTCTTTCCTGGCCCGGGCGGGTTCCGATTACAGGGCAGGGGAGGTGTTGCTAAATTCGGGAACCGTTTTGGGTCCGGCTACCACAGGTGCTTTGGCAGCAGCGGCTAGAACCGCCGTTAGGATGATCCCCATTCCCATCGTGGCGGTTATTTCCACCGGAGATGAATTGGTCGAACCCAACAGGAAGCCCATGGGTTCCCAGATTCGCAACTCGAACGGGCCCATGTTGCTTTCAGCAATTCATCAGGCGGGCTGTTTGCCAAAATATTTAGGGATTGCCCCCGATTGCCCGAACACCCTGAAAAACTTGATCCTGGAAGGGCTCACCCACCCTGTGCTCATCCTGTCGGGGGGTGTTTCGGTGGGGGAGAAAGATTTCGTTCGACCGATGTTGGAAACGCTTGGTGTGAAGGTTTTGGTTCACGGGATCAAGCTCAAACCTGGTCGCCCATTTCTTTTTGGCATCACCCAAAAGGGCGGTTTGGTTTTCGGACTCCCGGGAAATCCAACCAGTGCCTTGGCCAATTTTGACCTCCTGATTTACCCTGCCTTATTGGCGATGCGAGGGTATACCAATCCTGGCCCCCATTTTCAGACCGGAATCATGGGGGAGGCCCTCTTCGCGAATAACAATCGACCGACTCTGCGACCAGTGGGAGTTAAACCAGAGGCGGGGGAATTTATCGTTAAGGATTTGGGGGCCAAGGGATCTTTTGAACTGGGGGTGTTGACTAGGTCCCAAGGTTGGTTGGAATTACCAATGGGACAATGGGATATTCCCAAAGGATCCGAGGTTCGCATTTTGATCCCGAAATTATCTGCAATGGTGGCTACCCTCCTTCAAAACGCATGAGACCGGTTTTATGAGGATTTTGCTGGCGTCATGCCAACCAAGGCTCCTTGGGCCGCCAATCCTTTCCGCCCTCCTTTTTTGGATTGCGTTTTTTCCGGTCCATTGGCCGTGGGTGGGTTGGTTTGCCTTTGTTCCCTGGTTGGCAGGGATTGCAAGGCAATCGAACAAACAAAGGCTGTTTTCCTCATTCGCCTTTGGGGTTGGATTTTACGGCCTCGCCCTCAACTGGATGCGGGTGGCTGACATTCGAATGGTGGCTACCTGGGCCATGTTGGCTCTTTGGGCGACTTTGTTTTCGGTAATCCTGGGATGGGTGGTAGGTAAGATTTATACCCGGCACCCCCAAGGCGGAATGGTTCTTGCGTTTCCGATGGCGATTTTGCCCATTGAGTGGATGCGAGCCTTTGCCTTGGAAGGATTTCCCTGGTATTTTTTGGGCCATACCCAGCATGATTCCTTGCCGCTCTTGCAATTGGCCGAACTTGGCGGGGCCTATTTGCTAACTCTTTTGGTTGCTCTTGTAAATGGCCTTTTGGCGGATATTTGGTTGGGTAAAAACAACTTTTATCCTAATTCGGTTTCAATCGCCCTAAAAACCATGGGAGTAGGGTTGATTGTTGCGGGTTCCATTTTGTACGGCTATGGCAGGTTGGGCCCAACCGAATGGCATGAGGGAACAGAAATTGCCGTTTTACAAGCCGATCACCCTCAGGGAATCCGGAATTCTGCCGGGGCGGATCAGGTTCGGTTGGAATATCAGGAGATGATCCGCACTCTTTTTCTGAGCGGATTAAAGCCTTTATTACTCATTTGGCCTGAAACAAGTTACCCTGCATTGGTCGATATTACCGGATTAAATAATGGGATTTGGTTGCCCGAAAAAGAAAGGCCCAATAGGCCAAGTCAACTTTTGGGAGCATCAACCCTGGTTGAACCCAAAGGCCAACCTTCCAAACAGTTTAACTCCTCGGTTCTTTTTGATCCAAAGGGGGTGCCCATCGATCATTACGACAAAATTCACCGAGTCCCCTTTGGAGAATATGTTCCTCTCAAGGAATGGATTCCCTTCCTAAATATGCTAGCTCCCTATGACCACGACTACTCCATAGCGATGGGAGAAAAACGGACCCGGTTTCCCTTGCCCTATTCGCCCAACCCCTTGTTATTTGGGGCGGCCATCTGTTACGAATCAGGGGATTCACACCATTTTTGGAGTCTGGCCGGGGGCGATGGTAAACCGCCGGTCGATTTTTTTATCAATCAATCCAATGATGGATGGTTTCATGGCACCGAAGAACATGAGCAACATTTATTGCTGCTCCGCTTTCGGGCGGTGGAAACGAGGCGACCTGTTATTCGTGCGGTCAACATGGGCATTAGTGCCTGGGTGGACCCCTATGGAAGGGTACTTAACCCAAAGGAAATTCCGGGTCATCCATCCAAAAACGACCCTAAGATTTTTGCGATGACCAAAGAAGAACTCCCAACGAGAGAATGGGGGAACTTCAAACAAAATGCGGTTGTCCTGGTTGGTCCGGTTCCCAAAATTGCTCAAGGAATAACCAAGGACTGGGCCATACTCCAGGGAAGCTGGCCGGGTATTGTTGCCCTTGGAAGTTTGGCTTTGATTTTGTTTGGAAATAAAAAAAAGGCCAGGGATTAGCCCGGGCCTTTTGGTTAAAGTCATCCAACTCGGATCGTTTTAGTTTCCAACCACCCCAATCAGGTCCAAAAACCGATCCAAGCGCATTTTCTCCACTCGATACCGATCACACTCGGCTTCAAGCTCCTTCTTAAGAATCGAGTATTCTTTTTCTTTATCTTTTAACATGGGATCTTCCGCTATTATTAGATAATCGGTCCGAACGGAAACTCCTTCTTTTCCATTGGGAAGAATCTTGAAAGTGATAGGATCTATGTAAGCGTCTACGGTAATATTGCGTTCTTCCATAATGCGCATGAAATCTTTGAGGGGTTCTTTGCTACGGCTAAAAATAACAGGTAGGCCTATGACGACAATCCGTTTGCGAATTTCAATTTTGGACCTGAAATTGGGGGCCCAAACCGGATTGAACAAAAAATCTCCCCTGAGGACTGGGTCGGTAGTCCTATCCCTGATGTCCACAATTCTGGCCTTGGCCATTTGATCGCCAATAACGGAAACAACTTCCAATCGTCCCTTGGGGGTCCTATTGGGTTGGCCGTCTGGCTGGATGCCAAAGATGCTGAAAATATCCCCGGGACGAACATCAACAACCGAACCCATGTTAATAAAAACACTTGTTCCCGATCCGGCAATGTCCACCACATTTCCGTTGGGTTTTCCCTCTAGGTTATGGTCCCCAAATTTTTTCTGAAGTTCCGAATTCGCTTTTTCGAGTTTGACAATGCTGTCACGATTTTTGTTGTCTTTTTCCCGATATTCTTTTTCTTTCACTGCATATATATCTTCCAACTCCTTGTTTTTTGTATCTGCCAAGATTTTTAAAAGTACATCCGGATCAATCAAGGCGATTTTATCCTTAAGCTTTGCTTGATAATCCTGGTAATCATCACGAACTTTTTTTACATTTGTATCGTAAGCAGCCTTATTGAGAGCAAGTTGATTGCTTGTGGCGGTTTCCGTTGCGGTTTTGGCATCCTCTGCGATTTTTTTGTCGGATTGGGCCTTTGCTAATTCCCCACTCATCTGAGTGTTTGCCGCCTTTAATTCCGCCACCAAATTGGAGAAATTACTGAGTGGTCCTCCCCGCCCCGTGTCGATTTTAAGTTTTGTGGGTTCCGCTTTGGCAAGGTCATCCATTCTTTTTTTTGTCCTGGCAAATTCGGGATCTCCTTTGGAATCCTTGGCCCATTTATCGTCAAGAGTTCCATTAAAGTTGTCCATAGCCACCTTTAATTTTGCTTGGTCGCCAACCGGGTCGGTGCTGCTTATGTAGGACCAATAGATGGCTGCCTGGGCCTTGTTGAATTCTGCCATAGATAGGCTTTTGGAGCTATCAACATTTGCTTTCTTGGCATCCTCTCTCAATTTATCCTGTTCGGCGAATCCATAGTAGGTGGAAACACCCAAACCCAAGGTTGCCAAAATAAAGAACACCAGGGTAATGATCAGCCCGGTGTTCGATTCGCGTTTCTCGGCCATTTCTATCTCCCAAAATGGGCGGTTCGTATTCCGGTGGGGAGTATTTGCAATTCCATTTGAAGTTTAAGCTATGTTGTCCACCCGTCAAACACCTTATGGATTAAAAAATCCAAACTCGCTGGAATATTCCGCAATCCTTGCCAAAAAAAACGGCTGATACCCATTGCCTCCTATAGGATCCCACTATCCTCATATCAGTTTTGTTGGAACGGAGTGATCCCTTGGTTTCGGCATTTCATCCTAAAAATGAATCCCTTTGGTTGATCGATACCCATTCCCTCATTTTCCAGGTTTTTCATGGGATTCCCATGATGACCAGT
This sequence comes from Planctomycetia bacterium, assembly GCA_005808665.1. GTDB lineage: Bacteria > Planctomycetota > Planctomycetia > Gemmatales > Gemmataceae > SYLG01. The sequence goes on from SYLG01000114.1 coordinate 9,791, forward strand.
CCATCGGGACTACCGGTTAATGCCGTGTTTGGGATTGCCCGGGACTTAATGGCTCTTAGGGAACGGAAACCCACCTACCTTGTTTGTGCCATGGACCGGCCGGAACCTACCTTCCGATCCTGCATTTTCCCTGAATACAAGGCCCATCGGCCGGAGCCACCAGCCGATTTGATAAGGCAATTTTCCTTAATCGAAGATTTGATTGTGGCAATGGGTATTCCGCTCCTTTCCCTGGCAGGATTTGAGGCGGATGACCTTATTGCAACCGTTGCAACCAGTGCCCAAGCAAGGGATCTGGATTGCTTCATTTGTACCTCGGACAAGGATTGCCGGCAGCTTTTAACCGAGAAAACCCGTCTTTTTAACCTTCGCAAAGGAATCGAATACGGAATAGCCGAATTGGCGGCGGATTGGGGAATCCGCCCAGACCAGGTGGTGGAACTTCAAGCCCTGGTGGGTGATAGTGCGGACAATGTTCCAGGCGTTCCTGGTATTGGGTACAAAACAGCCGCCAAGTTGCTTCAGGAATTTGGAACCTTGGCCAATATTTTGGCGAATGCGGATAAAGTGGCCGGGGCCAAAAAACAGGAGGCTTTGCGAGCCGCTGGACCCCAAGTGGCAACCAGCTTGAAACTGGTACAATTGGATCGCTTTGTTCCTATTCCCATTACCTGGGACGCTTGGCAGCTTCAGGAACCGGATTATTCCCGCCTCTTTCACCTTTTTCGGGACTGGGGCTTTCGCACCCTGGCTTCCCAAATGGAAAAGAAAATGCCGGCGGGATCGTCCCTTTTGCGGTCTGTGGTGCGACCTTCCCCATTGAAAGGAAAAAAAACATCCCAACCCTCGTTATTTGATGGTCTCGATGAAACCCCTGTTCCCATCCTGGCCACTTTGGATTCAATTCCACAAACCCTTGGCCCGATAACCAATTCAACACAGAGGGAACTTTTTGAGGAGGGGGCGTTAGGGGACCTGGCAGTGGTTGATCCAAAATGGGATTACACAGGGTATCAAAAATTGGATTCTTTTGACGCATTTACAACCTTGGTCCACCGACTTAAGGAAAGTAAAACCTTTGCCATCGACCTTGAGACCACAGGCTTGGACCCAAGGGACGCTGAAATCGTTGGAATTTCATTTTGTTTGGAGAAAGGCAAAGCCTTTTATTTACCCCTTTTGGGCCCCCAGGGGGCAATGGTATTGCCCAAAAAAATGGTTTTGGAAACGCTCAAACCGGTCTTGGAGAGCCCGCTGGTTGGGAAAATCAATCAAAACATAAAATATGACCTATCTGTTTTTGCCTTTCATGGGATCAATCTTGCCGGGATCGCAGGAGATCCCATGATTGCGGATTATTTACTTCATGCCGGGGAACGAAGCCACGGTTTGGATGAATTATCTAAACGGAATTTGAACCACCGGATGATTCCCATTTCCGACCTGATTGGTGATCCCAGGAAACCTCCCCAAAGGACCATGGACCAGGTTCCCATCGCCGAGGTAGTGAGGTATGCCTGTGAGGATGCAGATGCGGCATGGCAGCTGCATGAAATCCTGTTCGATCAACTAAAGGATGCCAATAAAACCAGCAATTCGTCCCTGTTCCAAAAAACGGTTTCCCAAAACGAAATCGAGCTCTTCAGTCAGGAAAAGTTGTACAAGGAGGTGGAAATACCATTGTTGTCGGTACTGGCAGCCATGGAAATGCGCGGAATCCGCATTGATACGGCCCACCTGGAGCAATTGGGTAAGGGAATGGCAGAAGCCATAAACAGGCTCCATATCAAGATTTATGAGCTTGCTGGTGGCCCCTTTGATATTCAATCCTTGCCCCAACTCAGAAACATCCTGTTCAAAAAAATGGGCCTTCCCACCCTAAAAAAAACAGGGATTACCAAAGAACCGAGCACGGATCAGGAAACGCTGGAAAAACTGGCAAAACTGGATCATCCGGGGGCGGCCATAACAAGGTCGATTTTGGAATTACGAAAGGTTTCCAAGCTCAAAAGCACCTATGTGGACCCGCTTCCTTTAATGGTTCATCCCAAAACCGGGAGGGTGCATGCTTCTTTCCATCAAACCGTTGCCGCCACAGGGCGCCTTAGTTCAAGTGACCCCAATTTGCAAAACATACCAGTCAGGGATGATGCAGGAATGCAAATCCGCCGGGCATTTTTGCCTGCGGAAGGGTGGGACCTTTGGACCGCCGATTATTCCCAAATTGAACTTAGACTTTTGGCCCATTTGAGTGGAGATAAGGAGCTTTGCCTGGCGTACCACCAAAACGAAGATATTCACACCCGGGTTGCTGCAGCTTTACACGGCGTTTCGGCGGGTGAAGTAACGCCAGCCATGAGGCGTGTCGCAAAAACTGTAAATTTTGGTGTGGTTTATGGAATCAGTGCCCATGGTTTGGCGGATCGGCTCGGAATTGCCCGGGGGGAAGCGGAAAAATTCATCGAAGGGTACTTTCATAAATACCCAGGGGTGTTGGATTATCAGGAAAGGGTATTGGCGGAAGCTCGACAATTGGGTTTTGTCCAAACCATCCTTGGCCGAAGGCGAAGGATCGAAGGAGTCCGGCCTAAATCCACTTTTTGGCAGCGAAACCAACCAGAACGAGAGGCAATTAACATGGTTGTCCAAGGATCTGCTGCAGACCTGATAAAAATGGCCATGATCGGTTTGGAAAACCACCTCTCCGGCCAAACAAACAATAGGGAAAATAGTGAATATAGGGGAAAAGCGAGGTTGTTGATGCAAATCCACGACGAGTTGGTTTTGGAAGCACCCCCGGAGGAACGCCCTGAATTGGCCGCCATAATCCAAAGTGAAATGGTCACCAAGCCCCAAATAGCCCTTCGTTTGGCTGTTCCCTTGGCCATTGATTTGGGTTACGGGCCTAATTGGGTGGACAATGCCGAAGTGGCCAAAGTGACATGAATTTATCAGGTCTTGTGCCAAAACCTGATTGGTTTGTCGGTTTTTTCAAACCCAACAAACCTGTTTGGGGTATTACCGGGGGAATAGGGGCGGGCAAATCCACCCTGGCTCGGATTTTGGAGAATCGCACCGGAGCCAAGGTTTTGGATGCGGACAAATTGGGTCATGAAGCACTTTTGGACCAGGAAATCGTTCAACAGGTCAAAAAATGGGGTCAAAATGCCGTTTTGGATGACGAGGGAAACCTCAATCGTGAAAAAATAAGTGCCTTTATCTTTCCCAACCAAGAGAAAATGGGTGAATACGAAGCAATCATTCATCCTTGGATTGGGCGGCGATTGATTCAGGAATTACGAAAGTTTGAAGAAGATACCCTGCAAAGTCATCTGATTTTGGATGCTTCGCTTTTATGGGAGTCAGGCTGGCATAGGATTTGCGACCTAATCCTGCACCTTGATACCCCTTTGGCGACAAAAATCCAAAGGGTTACCGAATCCCGCAAATGGAATCCTGAAATGTTAATCCTTCGTGAATCCTTGCAAATGCCCTTGACCTTAAAGGCCCTATTGGCCGATCATTGTATTAATAACTCAAGTTCATTGGACCAACTCAATTCTCAAGTGGATGCCCTTCTCCTTAGGCTCACGCCATTTGCAACCCTAGAGGGTTGAGCGATTCCATTGGTGGCGAATCTTCTTTTTCCATCGGGTGGTCTATTTTGGTTTAAGCCAGTTTTTTTCCATTAATAGGAAAATGTGCAAACGGTTACAAATCTGAAAGAATTACGGTTGAAATGTCTGGAAGCAGGGAAATGACGACTAAGCAAAAGCCTCTGAACAAACCACCCAAAGTTACCTCAAGGGAGCCCTCGATCCAATCCTTGGCCAGCAATGCTACGGATAACGAAATGGATACGGTTTTAGAGGACACCATGAGCTCACCACCTGGGGATGATGGCCCCAATCAACTTTCCAAGGTTGATAAAGAAGTAACCCCAAGTGGATCCAAACGGGTCCGAGTACGGCCAAAGAAAATTCCAGGCGGGATCGGAGATACGATTCTGGCCACTCCAAAAACAAAGAGTGGCCGGGCGGTTGCCAAAAAAAAGGCTTCAACCGATGCCAATTGGGAGGAAATTGAACCTAATGGGGACAGTCCCATGGCAATCGATCAAGACACCGACCTGATCCCAGTCCCAAAACCAAACGATGTGGGAAAAGATCCGGTGGAGGTCGAAGACGAATTCCAGATTTCCGAGGAATGGGGCGAGATTTCCAGTCGGGAACCCACCACCACGGATAGTAATGAATCTTCCAAGGATGCCGAACTTCCGCAATCCCCTCGTGAAGGGAATGGGGATAATGGCCCATTTGATGGATCTGATGATGACTTGTTTGACTCCAAGGGACCCATTGAGGGGGTTCCATCCAATGAGCAAGGGTTGGGTTTGGATTGCGAAATCCAGAAAAAATATGAAGACCTGAAAAAGGGTGTTCCTTTCATCGTTGAGCTCCAGCAAAAGTCTATGCCTGACCTTTTGCAAATAGCCAAAGACGAGGGGATTGCCAATCCTGGAATCCTTCGCAAACAGGATTTGATTTTCCAGATACTCAAAGAAAGAGTAAAACAGAATGGTTTGATGTTTGGCGATGGAACCCTGGAAATCCTGCCGGACGGATTTGGCTTTTTGCGCAATAGCGATGCGAATTATATTTCTTGCCCGGATGATATTTATATTTCTCCTGCCCAAATTAGGCGATTTGGCCTTCGCCAGGGGACAATGGTTGCGGGCCAAATTCGGCCACCCAAGGAAAATGAGCGGTACTTCGCCCTCCTTCGGGTGGAGGCTATCAACCGAAGTGACCCCGAGCATCATGCCAATTTGATCATGTTTGAGGACCTGACCCCCCAACATCCAACAACCCGTTTAAAGCTGGAAACTGGTCCTGAAGAAATCAGTATGCGCATTGTGGACCTTGTCACCCCGGTTGGCAAAGGCCAAAGGGGTCTCATCGTTGCGCCACCCCGGACGGGAAAAACCGTTTTGCTCCAGCAAATTGCCAAATCCATTATCAAAAATCATCCGGAGTGTTATGTATTTGTCCTGCTGATCGACGAACGACCTGAAGAGGTCACCGATATGGAGCGATCTGTCAAGGGGCCCCGAACCGAGGTAATCAGTTCCACCTTTGATGAACCAACCTCACGCCATATTCAGGTTAGTGAGATGGTCATTGAAAAAGCCAAGCGCCTGGTGGAAGAAAAACAGGATGTGGTGATCCTCCTTGATTCGATCACCAGGCTAGCCAGAGCCTATAACGCCGAGGTTCCCAACAGCGGCAAAATCCTTTCAGGTGGCGTGGATGCGACGGCACTTTACAAACCCAAGCGCTTTTTTGGTGCCGCCCGGAATATCGTGGAAGGGGGCAGCCTTACCATTTTGGGTACCGCCTTGGTGGATACCGGGTCCCGGATGGACGAAGTGATTTTTGAGGAATTCAAAGGCACCGGGAATATGGAACTGCACCTTGATCGGCGGTTGGTTGACCGAAGGGTGTATCCTTCCATTGACATTAATAAATCTGGAACCCGAAAAGAAGAACTTCTCATTGGGGACCAGGACCTGAAGCGCAATTATATTTTGCGCAAAGTCCTGGCAGACATGAACCCCATCGAAGCGATGGAGCTACTAATAAAAAGTTTGGGGAAATCCAAAACCAATACCGAGTTCCTTCAGACCCTTGGAAGTTGATTTCTCCTAGGATGAGAGCAAGAGAGGGAGAGTCAAATCATGCCGGTGGTTTATGAGGGAACGCTGGTCCCTATTCAGGGTCGGATCCTGATTGTTGCCAGTCGTTTCAACCAATTGGTGGTTAATCACTTGGTGGAGGGAGCGTTGGAAACCCTTACCCGACACGGGGTTTCCGAAGCGAATGTGGATATTATTCGTGTTCCTGGGGCGTTTGAAGTTCCTCAAACCGCCCAAAAAGCATTGAAAACGGGTCGATATGTGGGCCTTATTGCCTTGGGGGCGGTCATCAGGGGCGATACCGATCATTATGACCACATCGCCCATTCTGCCACCCAAGGGCTAAGCCGTATTGCGTTGGATTTGGGATTTCCGGTGGCCCATGGCGTTCTTACCTGCAACACCATTGAACAGGCATTGGATCGTTCTGGCCTCAAGGCAGGCAACAAAGGGGCCGATGCGGCCCTTGCACTTTTAGAAATGGTAAACCTTTTCACCCGCATTGGCGGTTGAACCAGCCCCAATCCATCCCATCATGGGTTTTTCCAGGATAAATAGACCTTCCATGAGTACTCGCCGAAGATCCAAAGCCCGGGAGGTGGCCCTTCAGGTCCTTTTCCAATTTGAATGCCCCAGGCGGTCACCTTTTCAATTTGAGAGGTTTGTCGAGGAACGCCTACGGGAAGACACCCAAAGAGCCTTTTGTCGCCAATTAATCATGGGAACCCGGGCCCACCACCGGGAAATCGACGATCGAATCCGGAATGCGGCGGAAAACTGGCGCATTGAACGGATGACTGGCGTCGATCGGAATATCATTCGAATGGGTGCCTTTGAACTATTATTTCAACCTGGCACCTCCGGTTGTGTCATTGTCGACGAAGCGTTGGAATTGGCCAAAAAGTTTGGTGCTGCCGATTCAAGCAAATTTGTGAATGGAGTATTGGATCGACTTTGGAGGGGAATTCCCGCCCGAACCGGGGAGATTGTGCAAAAGGTTCCAGGAAGTGTTGTGGCCGTCGGAGAAACTTTGGGATGACTCGGGGATCTCCCATGACGAAGCTCCTTGCCTCGTTGGGTCGTCCTGTTTCCCAAGGCCGGGCTGATTTTCATTTGCACAGTACCATGTCCGATGGCCAATACACCTATCGGGAATTGGTGGACCTTTGTGCCCGGGCCGGGTTGGATGCCATGGCCATTACCGATCATGATACCATGGGGGCATTTGACGAATGGGCGCCCATGGCAAGGGCTCGCCAAATGGTTCCTGTTTGTGGGGTGGAAATTACAACCGAATTCCACCAAAAAGAGATTCATATTTTGGCGTATTGGATCGCCCCAACACCTTCCCCACTTGGAAATCGGTTGGATGAGTATCGAAACTTAAGGTGGGAACGCTTCCTGTCCATTCTTGTAAACCTGAAATCCAGGGGCTTATCCGGACTCGATAGGTATATAAATGGTGCATTGGCAAAAAAGGATGGCCCTACGGAGGTAGCCCTTGGCCGGAGACATGTTGCGGAAATCCTGATTGTGGAAAAACATGCATCCTCACTTAGGCAGGCCTTTGATCGGTACCTGAATGACCCTTTGGTTGTCGGGATTCCCCGGGAACGAATTCGTGCCCAGGAAGCCATTGATTGGGTTAGGGATTCAGGAGGCATCACCTCATGGGCTCATCCTTCCGAAAACAGGGTAGGCGAGTGTTTGCCGGAATTGGTTAAAATGGGACTTTCCGCTGTTGAGGTCGAGTATCCTGATTTCAAGAATTCATGGACGAAAACCCTTCGTAAAATGGCCTCAAACCATGGACTGCTTATTACAGGGGGGAGTGATTGCCATGGCCCCGGAAACCGGTGGCCGGGTTCCACAAATATTGGTGGGAAAGACCTCGAAACACTATTGGAGGCTTTGAAAAAGCGAAATGTTTCTTGCACTTTATGAACGATTGAAATCCGGATTGGCTCGAACGAGAGACCTGTTTTCCGACATTGCTGGCCTTTTTACCGGAAAGGGTCGCATTGATCGTAACTTCTTGTTGGAAATGGAAAAACGCCTGCTTTTGGCGGATGTCGGGGCAACCGCCACCAGGGAAATTGTCAAACAGGTGGAGGCGGCCTTTCTCGACAAGGAGATTGGTCCTGACTTGGCCGGTTTCGTCAGAAAAATTCTCCTGGCAATGTTGCCCTCGGAAAAATTGGAATTATCCCGGGCATCGGAGGGGCCAACTGTTATCCTGGTCGCCGGGGTCAATGGATCGGGGAAAACGACTTCCATAGCCAAACTGGCAAACCGTTTTCGAAAGGAAGGAAAAACGGTGGTGGTAGGGGCGTGTGATACTTTCAGGGCTGCTGCAGTGGAGCAGTTAGGCACCTGGGCTCAACGGATAGGATGCGAAATTGTTAAAGGGCAAACAGGAGGTGACCCGGCAAGCGTGGCCCATGACACCTGCGAAAAGGCCTTGGCAAAAAAAATCGATGTCGTCATTCTCGATACTGCAGGAAGGCTACATACCCAGACGCACCTCATGCGTGAGCTTGAGAAAATTCACCGCATTGTCCAGCGCAAAATACCAGGTTCCCCCCACGAAGTGCTGCTTGTGCTGGATGGAACCAATGGTCAAAATGCCCTTTATCAGGCAGGGCAATTTTCCAAAACGGTTTCCTGCACGGGCATTATCCTGACCAAATTGGATGGTACAGCCAAAGGTGGTTTTGTTTTTTCCATTCGCCAAAATCTTGGGTTACCCGTCAAATTGGTGGGAGTAGGGGAAGGGCTAGGCGATCTGGAACCCTTTGATCCGGAAACCTTTATCAGCTCTTTATTGGACAAATAAATTTTCTAACGGTTTTCGGGGTGGGGTTACAAATGGAAAAATGGGGCAAGGTATTGGTTACAGGGGGAGCCGGTTTTATTGGTTCGCATCTGGTGGATTACCTGGTAGGGATTGGGGTTCAGGTTACGGTTCTTGATGATTTAAGCAGCGGGAGGGAGGAAAACCTTGCCTTGGAACATAGGCCCTCACTTTGTTTTGTCCGTGGTAACATCCTCGACGAAACGGCCCTTGAATACGCTTTGGATGGTGTTCAAAATGTTTTCCATTTGGCAGCCATTGCCTCTGTCCAGGCTTCGGTCGAAAAACCACTTCTTACCCATGATGTAGGTACAACAGGGACCGTAAAACTATTGAATGCTTGCGTCAAGGCGGGGGTCAAACGACTGGTTTTTGCCGGGTCAAGTTCCGCCTATGGTCGGCCAGATACCGAAATTCAAACGGAAACAACAGCCTTGGATCCATTGTCCCCCTATGCCGCCAGCAAATTGGCAGGAGAAATGTACTGCAAGGCATTTGCCCAAAGTTATCCCCTGGAAACGGTGATTCTCCGGTTTTTCAATGTGTTTGGACCAAGACAGAGACCGGATAGCCCCTATTCTGGCGTGATTGCCCTTTTTGCAAATGCCCTGATTCAGGGTAAAACCCCAATCATTTTTGGTGATGGTTTGCAGACGCGCGATTTTGTGTTTGTCGAAGATGTGGTGAATTGTTTGATTCGTGCTGCGACCCAACCGGAGGTTTCCGGCCAGGTTTTTCATGTTGGGACCGGCCGCGGAACGGACCTATGGCAGCTGGTCCATTGCCTGAATCATATATTGAAATCCAATATCAGGCCGGGGCAGGGGCCCGCCCGACTCGGGGATGTAAAGCATTCGTGTGCCAATATTGAAAAAACATGCAAGGGCCTTGGTTGGAAACCGGAAACCTCCCTGGAAGTGGGGTTGGAAAGGACCATGGCCTGGATGAAACAGACTTAATTTTTGACCAAGGATCCTGTTCCTTTGCATCCTTTGTTACCGCATGCCTTGACATCAGGGGCCCCTTGAGGGCATAGGCGGTTCAGGTGCCATTGGGAGCTTGGACATTCATGGGGAATTTACGATCCATTTCATGGGGCTTGGCGGCCCTCCTATTGGGAGGATGTGCCACAGGGCCGATCATGACCAATCCCAAGCGGGTTGCTGCCGATGCCTTTCCCACCGAAAACCCTGCGTATGTACCTTTGGGTCCCCCCTCCTATGGGTTTGTCTTTGAACAGACCCTGGATGCCCTGGATGATATTTACGAAATCAGTTATGCCAATCGCTATGATGGCCGCATTGAGACCAACCCGGTAATCGCCCCGGGAATTTTCCAATTATGGAAGGCTGGATCTCCTAACCTTCATAATCGCCTTCAATCCTCCTTGCAAAGCATTCGGCACCGGGGTGTGGTGACGATTCAATCCGCCCAGGATGGAGGCTTTTTCGTCGATGTAAAAGTGTATCGGGATTTGGAGGATGTCCCCAATCCGATTAAAGGAGCCATTGGTGGGGCGGCCTTTCGTGGCGATAGTTCTGTGCAACGACAATTTGAGGTGGTGGAAGCAAGCACACCTACCGCCAAATGGAACCCCATTGGCCGGGATCCCTATTTGGAACAGCTGATTTTGAAAAAAATAGTCAGGCTTACAGGTCCCAAAAGCGAATGATTGAATTGCGGAAGCATTTGGTTGTTAGAAAAAAGGAATGATTCCCTTTGAAAGTTACCATCAAGCCGCCTGTTTTGCCGTATTCAAGGGGATTTTGATGGTAAAAACAGTACCCTTGCCCAAGGTACTTTCCACCCGAATCCGGCCTTGATGGGCCTCAATGATTTGGCGGCACAAACTTAGGCCTAACCCGCTCCCTCCTCGTCCATCCTCATCGGGTTTTTTGGTTGAAGCAAATGGCTCGAAGATATGGCCAAGTTTGTCAGGGGAAATTCCAATCCCCGTGTCGGCAATACGAATCTCCCCTATCGTGCCTTCCGGGTTGGCCCGAACCCCCAGGCGAAGAATACCTCCCTGAGGCATGGCTTGGCGGGCATTGATCACCAAATTGAGCAAAACCTGCTCCAATAAAGCAGGCATTACCAGGGTGGGAATTGGACTTGCCAGTGACAATTCTACCCGAATACGGTGCTTTTGTAACTCTTTCTCACAAAGGGTTACAACCTGGGCGGCAAGTTGCCCCAAGTCGGTCATTTGCATTTGCCGACCCGAATTTCGGGTCATTCCCAACATGGAATTTACCAACCCTGCCGCCTTGGTGCATCCTTGGACCACCTTTTCCAAGGCAATATTTTTTTGTTCAGGATTGGCGGTGGGTTTTAGGGCGAGTTTGGAATGATTGAGGATAACCATCAAAACATTGTTGAATTCATGGGCTACGCTGGAAGCAATGGCTCCCACACCCGCAAGTCGATTTTGGAGCATCAATTGTTCACGAAGCCACCGGTTTTCCTCCACCAACGGAATCATTTTTCCATCTTGGTTTTTCGTTTTCAGAGATTCCATGGGACACCTTGAGAAGCGGGTCTTTTTTGACCTCTTGGTCTCATTGGTTATCGGAATGGAAAGGGAAAGGGCCTTATGGAATGTGCTTGCCGGGTAAGCATAACCGGTAAACCTGTTCCAAAGTGATCTAATCAGGAGGAAAAGGAAGTATGGGGTATTTAGGACAAGCCTGGATTAGCAAAGGACCATTCGGCTGTTATTGCCTCATTTGGGAATGGAAATAAATCGGGTGGGTGAATCATCGATGGGGTTGTTATCCCCTTGGGTTTGGCAAAAGGGATGGATTCCCGCTTGTTTAGTTTTGTTCTATTTTGAGGATGGCGATCGAAACCGCCAATCGGGTTTCCGGATCAGGATCCCTAAGGTTTCGACGAAGGGCAGGAAGGGCCCCTGAGGCAGCTTTGCCAAATTGGCCCAGGGTATTGGCGCATTGTAACCGAACCTTGGGGTTTTCATGAAGCAGGTTCTTGGCGACAATAGGCAATATTGGTTGGCATGCGGCGCCGATTGCTTCGACCGTTAACATGGCTGCAATTCGAAAATCAGCATCTCCATGAATCACTTCCGAACCAAGGTCATTTACCAAAGGTGCTGCCTGGGGACCAAACGACCTTAGGGCCGTAATGGCAGCGATTCGAACCTCCAAATCATCCGATTTGATTCGGGCCATCAATGCAGGAAAACTAATTTCCGGGAAAAGGGCAAATTGTCCAAGGCTCCGAACACATACCCATCGGACCAACATATTGGGATCGGCGATGGCCGTTTTTGCAATGATTTCCACTGTTTGGCGATGAATGGCCGATTTTTCCTGAGTCCTCCAGTCCGGTTGACCCACGACAAACTCAAATACCTGGGCGGCCGCCAACCGAATCGCTGGATCAGGATCTGTAAAGTTTTTTACGACCAATTGAGTCGCTTCCTGGGTGTCCTTACCTGGGGGAAGGGGATCATTTGAAAGGGATTCAGCGGGATTTTTCTTCAACGAGGTGGCTATGGAAAACTCAATTGTCCAAAGCTTCCGACGAATAACCACACAATCCTCAAGGATGTCCAGACACTCCAACCTGGTTGCCCGGTCCGCTTCCGAATTGTTGGAATGCCGTGCCAAGGGCAAAGTTGATTTTTGCAATGTTTTAAGCAAAGGGTCAATTTGGCGCAGTTGCTCTTTTATGACGGCAATCCGCTCCGGTACCATATCCGGGGGGTCACGCCAAAGGGATTCGGCATCCCGAACCGGAATCATGAAGTCGATGTCGATAAAAATATCCATTACCGACTGAATGGTGGCTGCGGACCATTCCCGAACCAAAAGGTCAGGATCCTTAAGACCATCCATTGCTACAGGAAGCAAAATGGTGGAGGTTGTTATAAATTCCGTTCGAATTTCATTGAGTTTTTCATCCTGACTATTGGCCGATGCTTCCAAAAGCAGCGTGGTCATTTTGGCTCGGATTTTCAGAGCTTCGGCGGCATATCGTCGAACCAGGTTGGGTTGTCCTTCCGGGCCAGTTTTAAGCAGCCCACCGATTATTTTGGCAAAAAGAACAGGATTGGATTCCACCTTGGCCAGGGCAAGGAGTATGGCCTGTTGGGACTTGCTTTGCTTGGTGGCTCCTGCGATCAGGTCGTCCTGGAGGTCAGCCATTACCTTACGGATCATTCGGGCTCTGGGGAGTAATCGATCCGATGCCGAGGCGTTGGTTAAAATCCCAAACGAGGCGGCATCACCGATTTGTTTGGCCGCTGCCTGCTTTAAATCCTCGTCTGTCCCTTTAAGGATTTCACGGTATTTTCGCTTCAATTTTTCAATCAGGACCCGCCTTGCCCCCTCATTGGCGGCGAGAATTGCTTCGGATTCAAGCAATTGTTTTTGCCATTCGGGCAGAAGGAGGATTTGATTCAAATCCCCAATGTTTGAGGTTGCGTTGATAATTTCGAGGAGTTTTTCCCCCCGATTGGGAAAATCCTTGGTGTTGAAAATGCGACTGAATTGGGAGGTGGCATCGGGTTTCAGGGGTTGGGCCTGAATTTTGCTAACCGGGCAAAAAAACCATACCGGAATCAGGGTCCCGGACATGCCCAGGGAGGCCACCCATGTTGTCACAACCAAGGGCAAGGTTAAACGAGAATTTTTGCTTGGATGCTTCATGACAAAGGTTCTCCCAAAATACCAACGACACCACTCCAATCATCCCAGATGGGGACCCATTGGGCAAATCAATCCGTGACCTCAAAGGATGTCGAAAGGGAGGGCCGTAGGGGTCAGGTGGGCAACAACGCCTTTGGGAAGCACAAATTCCAGGCGTAATAGGAGGCTACCAACAGGCCTCCGATGATGAGGATGGCAAAAAGGATCAATTTCCAGGAATGTTTTGGTCCTTTCGGAAATTCTTCCTTGGGATGGGTTAGGTCGGTTCCATCGGGTTGAGGTTGACCCATCGATTCTCCCTGATTTTCATACATTCCCTCCAGAATTCCCGGCTGCGGATGGAGGGTGGGAGGTTTGGCACGGGGTGGTTGGTCCGTTCCAAAAATACGATCCGGATCGATGTCCAAAATGCTTTTCGGGGAAGTTTTGGTAAGCGCCGAGGTTTTTGTTGGGGAGTTTTGGGTAAAATTGGGGCCTTGGCCATTTGGGGATGATTCTTTTTTTTGCAGCTGGAGATCGCTTCCTGGGGATATTTCTTGGGCTGAGCCGGAATTATGGGAGGATTGTGTCGGCGAATGGATTCCTCGCATCTGCCCAGGTAGTTCCAAGGGTATTTCGATTTTTTCGCCACATACCGGGCAATCCGTCCAGGTGCCTGCCTTGCGACTGGCTATGCTCAATAACTTGTTGCATGTGGGACATCGAAATTGGATTGGCATGGTTGGGTCCTGGGCTTTCAGATGCTACAGAATCCATCAATAACCCTTTATCGTGAAGCCGATTCACTTCATGTATCCCTATGGTAAAATTGGGCAAGGGAAAAGAAACTCCCCAATGGAATATCCACCCAAACGATAATGTCCCAAATTGGTTAAAACCCGGACCTACCCATGAAGCAAACGATTTGGAATTGTGCTTGGCTTGGGCTAGCCTTGGCCTTGCTTGCAACAAGTGCGTCAGGCGATGTGGTTATTCTTAAAGATGGGCATGTCCTGGAGGGAAAGGTTCGCCGGGAAAGTGTCACCGAGTTTGACCCCACTTCCAAGGAACCGTTCGTTCTCCCCAAAGGGTTCTACATGGTGGAGACCATGACCAAGCGAATCATCTTCAGTGCCAATAATGTTCGTTCAACCGAGAAAAAAAACCTTCCGGCTGAAGAGATTTACAACAATAGCCGAACGGTGTACATCCCTCAACCACGGCCGCTTCCTCCCGTGGGGGGAGTAGCCGATCCTGGCCAATGGGATGCCAAGTGGGATCGGGACATGAAGATATTTTCGCCCAATATCGGTACCATTCCCATCCGCCAACATATGCAGTTTTTGGGTTCAAGGCACATTCAGGTTTTTGCCACCAAAACCTTTGCCTGGGGAAGTTCCTATCTCACCAGGGAATTGGACAAAAAAACCATTGATGAGTTGATTGCCAGTCACCCGGATTCCCAAAAGACACTTGACCCTGGTAGCCCACAGAGTTTCAATCGTCATCAGAAACGGGCCCTTTTTTACCTTCAGGCAGGAATGTTGGAGGATGCGGTGGAATGGGTGACGGAAGCCCTCAAGGAATTTGAGGGCAATCGGGAATTGTCCGATAAATTGCTGGAGGTTCGGAAAAAAGCTTTTGAAGAAATGCAGCACGAAAAGATTTTGTTGTCAAGGGACCTGGTGGCGGAAGGATATGTAACCGCCACGCCAAACCTTCTGGGAAGCGTGGTGGAAAGCCAGTGTGCCGAGTCGGACCTGGTGGAACTTCGTTCCATCAAAGCCAAAACGGAAAAAGAGCTGAACCTTCAAAAGGAAATTCGTAATGCCCTGGAGGACATCCTTCCGGATCCCAAGGGAAACGAGTCCGCCGTTTTGGGTCGGCCAATTCTTGAAACCATTGCCAAACAGCAAAGGACCCAGGACAACGCCAGGTTTGATCCCTTTTTAAGCCAATACCGGCAATGGAAAAAACAGGACAAAAAAAGTCCTTCCACCAACCCGGAAAAACTGGCAGCATTGGCTGTTTCGGGGTGGCTTGGCGGGGCAGCCGGTGCAGACCCAAATCCTAACCAGGCGAAAAGGCTATGGAGCCTTCGCGAACAATTGCAAATAGCCTTGGCAGACCTTGGTAAAAAACGATCCATGGAGGGAATCAAGGACCTTTTGAAACGCTTCCCGGAAGCAACAACTGTCGATGATATTGGGATATTGTTGGGAACCCTTGGCCCCCAGGAACCCGATCCGGCCCCTCCAACCTATCCCGGTTCCCCGACGAAACGGGTTTTTGAGAGTACCCATGGCCTTCCCGGTGGAACCTATCTTGTCCAGGTCCCTCCCCACTATGATCCCTCCATTCCCATGCCCCTTCTCATTGTCCTCCATGCTGCGGGGGAAGCACCGGGAGAAGCAATCCTCCGGTGGCGGGATCATGCTGCCAAGGAAGGCTATATCCTTGCCGTCCCCACCTGGAATGAACCCCCCGATACCGCCGCCTACCAGTTTTCCCTGAAGGAACATGAAATCCTGCTGGCATCCTTGAGAGACCTCAGGTTGCGGTACCGGGTGGATTCAGACCGTGTCTTTTTGTCTGGCCATTTTCAGGGTGGGCAAATGGCCTTTGATATCGGCCTTTCGCACCCGGACCTGTTTGCAGGGGTCATCCCCATTTCTGCCTCCCCCAAATATTACCCCGAAAAATATTGGCGAAATGGAGTTTATCTCCCTTTTTATGTGGTTTCCGGGGACAGGATTGGGGAGATTAATGGCCAACTCAAGGATCTCTTCAACAATTGGGCCGGTCGCAGTTATTCCGCCCTTTGGATCCAATACAAGGGGAGGGGAATGGAATGGTTCCGCGCCGAATTACCCTCCGTCTTTGCCTGGATGAAAGGCAAAAAACGGACATTTCCCCTGAAACAACTCGGCGCCGATGGGAATGGGGGAGTTTTTGGCAATGAATTCCGGACCCTGCGTTCTACCGATAGCCGCTTTTATTGGCTGGAGGTCCAGGAGTTGATGGCAAAAAACATTACCCAACCACCCCCTAACTTTGATGCCAGGATCAATCCCGCCACCCTCTATGCCCGTACCGAACCCGAAAAAAACGAAGTGTTCATCAAGACAACAGGTGTCAGGAAAATGGCTTTGGAGTTGTACCGGAATGCCAAAGGGGAATGTTGCCTCAATCTGGATATGCCGGTTACGATCCGGTGGAATCAGACCCAGGTGGTGCGCAATCACAAAATCAGGATCGACCTCGAAAAAATGTTGGCAGATCAGGCAAAATGGCAGGATCGACAGCGCTTTCTGGTCGCCCGGGTCGAATTGGGAAACCAATGAAAAAGGCCACTGATCAAATCGATGAATGGCCTTGGTGGTTTTCAGGTTAAACTTGGTCGCTTAGCTTTCCCGGGTGACGGATTCAATCATTACCGGTACAAGGGGCACATCCCCGTGGCCACCATGATTGGCGGTTTTGACTTTCTCAATCTGCTCAACAACGGCTATGCCCTCCGTAACCTTTGCAAAAACGCAGTAACCATGGCCATCACCCGATTTGGCCTTGTCAAGGAAATCGTTGTCTTTGCAATTGATGAAAAATTGACTGCTTGCCGTGTGGGGTTGGGGCAACCGGGCCATGGCCAAGGTTCCCTTTTGGTTTTTCAGACCATTGGAAGACTCGTTGGTTATATTTGCCCTGGTTGCTTTCTGTTTCATGTTGGAGGTGAAACCACCCCCTTGAATCATGAAATTGGGAATCACCCGGTGAAAAATGGTCCCATCAAAAAACTTGTCGTCCACATATTGGAGGAAATTTGCCACGGTTCCAGGGGCAAGCGCATCCTCACATTCGATAACGATGTCCCCATGCGAGGTTTTCATCCGGACTTTGGTATTCGCCATTTTTATGTCTCCTTGATTGGGGTTATTTAAGCAACTTGGCAGATTTGATCACAATCGCTTCCACAGGAACATCCCCATGGGAGCCTTTTTGGGCGGTGTCAACGCCTTTGATTTTTTCCACAACATCCATCCCTGCTACCACTTTCCCGAAAACGCAATAGCCCACGCCATCCCTCGCATTGGCTTTATCCAAAAAATCGTTGTCCTTCACATTGATAAAAAACTGCGAAGTGGCACTGTTAGGGGCCGAGGTGCGTGCCATCGCGAGGGTCCCCTTTTTGTTGGCCAGACCGTTCTTGGACTCGTTTGGAATGGGGTCCAGGGTTGTTTTTTGCTTCATATCTTCGGTGAAGCCGCCGCCCTGA
>SYLG01000020.1 GCA_005808665.1 Planctomycetia bacterium
CAAGCAACCCCCGCTCCTCACCACTCAACCGGACTATGTAAATTTTCCGCATGGTACCAACCCTCCTTGGTTGGTACTTATACTATGTGCCTTGCAGCTGAATACTATCCTAATCCCTTTGAGTGGCAGGGCACTAGGGCGTGGTTTTTGCCGCAGCCCGCTTGCAGGTACTCGCATCCGGGCAAAGCGTTCTTCAGTCCGTGGGCGGTTCCATTTTTGAGGTATTTCCGGATGGCAGCCGTCACCTCGTGAAGTTTGTCGACCCTCCGATTGTGGTGCCAATCGGAAGCAAGGTCCTTTTGCCGTGACGGATTCGATTCTTCGTTTCAGAATGTTTGCCGGGCCAAACGGATCCGGAAAAAGCACATTTAAGGGTTATCTTTCGAAAAAGTTGTTGGGTGTTTATCTGAACCCGGATGACATCGAAAAGGAACTTCGCAGACTCGGATACCTGGATTTGTCCCCCTACGGAATCGCAGTTGCATCCGACGATGTGCTTCCGTTTTTCCTTTCGTCGACCCTCCTAAAAACGGCGAATCTTGTCGGCTTGGTTCAAAAGCTGACTTTTCAGGATAATCGGTTGTGTTTCCATAAAGTCGGGTGAATTCGTATTTTGCCTCCGTTGCGGCAGATTGCATTCGACAGATTCTCCTACAAAACCAGACCTCGTTTACCATTGAAACGGTAATGTCCCATCCAAGTAAAGTGGAGCAGTTGTATCAGGCACAAAAGCGAGGATTTCGCACTTACCTTTATTACATTGCGACCGACGACCCTGCAATCAATATTTCCAGGGTCCAAAACCGCGTGAAACTCGGAGGTCATTCGGTTCCTGAAGACCTGATCGTCAAACGGTACTATCGGTCACTCGATTTGCTTAGGGATGCAATCCGCCATTCCAACCGGGCATATGTGTTCGACAACTCCGGACAACCAACCGACCATACCTGGTTGGCGGAAATTACGGATGGAAAAATTCTGGAACTGAAGTCCGGTTCAATCCCAATGTGGTTCAAACGGGCAGTGCTGGACAAGGCAACAATTGAATAATGGTGAACAAACTGTTATCGACACTACCCACAGGGAACTGTCAAAGGAATCCACATTCATGTCAAAGAAAAGCTTCCTATTGGCTTTTCAAAAGGGCAAGCAGATTTGGGTCAATCATTGGTTACTCCACCTTCGATATTTGGCAAAGAGCCAGGTAAAGTGCCTGGGTGCCTTTCCTGCCCCAACCGTGGGCCTTTACCGTCCGATACAGTTGTTCGGCAAGGGCCAACCCTGGCAAGGCAAGGTTCATTGCCCGGGTTTCTTCCATCACGATCATTAGGTCCTTGAGAAAATGCTCCACAAAGAAACCAGGCTCGAAATCCCCCTTGAGGATGCGAGGGCCCAAATTGTTGAGAGACCAGCTCGCCGCTGCACCCCCCCCAACCGATTGAAGCACCGTATCCAGGTTCAGCCCCGCTTTGTGGCCATATAAAAGGGCCTCGCACACACCCACCATGTTTCCGGCAATGAGAACCTGGTTTACCATTTTGGTGTGTTGGCCCGCACCCGAGGGACCTTGATGAACGATGGTTTTACCCATCGCCTCAAAACAGGGCATCACGGCATCAAAGATTTCCTTTTCGCCACCCACCATGATCGAAAGGGCGGCATTTCGGGCACCAATGTCGCCCCCGGAAACGGGGGCATCAAGGGCATAACAACCCTTGGCCTTTGCGGCGAGGGCGATCTCCCTCGCCAAACTCGGCTGACTGGTGGTCATGTCCACCAGGATCGTTCCCGGACGCGCCCCGGCCAAAGCACCCTGGCCTCCCAGAAAGACTTCCCGGACATCCGATGGATAGCCAACGATGCCAAAAACAATGTCGCATCGGGAGGCAAGTTCGAGGGGGTTTTTTGCCCAAGCCGCACCCTGATCCAAAAGGGGCGAAGCCTTGGCCTGGGTTCGGGTATAGACAATCGTTTTGAACCCTTTCTTGACAAGGTGTTCGCACATCCAGCGGCCCATGACGCCTGTGCCCATCCAGCCAAGGGTGGTGGTTTCCGGAGTTTTTGGGTTCATTGAAGGCATGCCAGGATCTCCTTTGCACGATGCGCCACCCCCGACTTGGGGTGGCCTGAACAAACAGACCCCCTTTAGGTCCCGTGCCAGTCGATTTCGCGAACTTGCAAGGCGTGTTTGTTGATGAAGTCCCGCCTGGGCTCAACCTTTTCGCCCATGAGGGTCCGGAAAAGCTCGTCTGCTTTTACCGCATCATCCAGCTTGATTTGCATAAGGGTTCGTTTATCGGGATCAAGTGTTGTCTCCCAAAGTTCCTCGGGATCCATTTCGCCCAATCCCTTGAACCGGGTGATGGTCATCCCTTTTTCACCCATCTTGCGAATGTCACCTGCCAACTTGCGAAGGTCCGACAAGCGGGTCGAGTCCTCGTGTTTGCCAAGGGCCAAACGAATGGCTGGCTCGCGACCGGCCACCCGGATCTGGGGAACCAAATCGTTGGCATCAAGGCCAAAGGCATCCAGGGCGGCAATGCCTTTGTTGATTTCGCGAACCTCATGGAGTTCCTGGGTATGGAAGGATTCCCCTTCTGCTTGCTGGCCAACAGCCTCATCCACGACGACAAGCTGTTTCCCTTGGCTAGCCAGTTTTTCGGATAATAACAGGCGATGGGCCTCGACCTCGGCACGGGTAAAAAACCAATTCTCAATGCCAGCGCCAATAACCCGGTGGCTGGGTAAAGGACCGACGGAATTGGTGGAATCGAGCCGGGCAACCAGATTGGGCAAGGGTATACCCCGGCGTTCCAGAGTACCAATAGCATCCTCCAGCTTGCCTAGTTGGTGAATCAGTTCACGAAGGCTTTGCCCATCAATCCGGTTCGGCTCGGGAAGGGAGGTGGCTGGTCCGGCGTTGGCCGCCTGTTTGGGGTAGACCAACAGCGACGAATCAAGAAGACCACGGTCAAGTAATTCCTTGACCATTTCATCACCGGTATTGACAAAGCGTGTTTGTTTGCGCTGGACGACTTTGTAAAGGGGTGGACGGGCGACATAAATGTGTCCCATCTCAACCAATATGCGCATTTGTCGATAGAAAAAGGTTAAAAGCAGGGTTCGGATGTGTTGACCGTCCACATCGGCGAAGATGCATGACGGCACGATTGTCACCGGTCGCGTCAACGAAATGTGGGGAACGGACATGACGC
>SYLG01000115.1 GCA_005808665.1 Planctomycetia bacterium
ACCGGGAGGCGGTTTGGGACAATCGGAAAACTCAGGAAGGAAACCGAGGCATGGTACATCCACACAAATGCCAAAACCCGTAGGGTCGATTGGCAAATGTCCATTGGAGATGCCAGAATTAAACTGAAGTCCGTTTATCCTAAATTTATTGAGTGATTAAGGCCCAGGGCCCTTGGAAACAGGTTTCAACAGCATTTGGATCGTTGATTCCAAGGCATTTTGGCCAGGATCTTTCCCATGCCACAGGTGTCGGTTATGCCCGCAAATACCAGGCCTGCACCCACAAAACCAGAAAGTCCAAAGGCATACGGATGGACCAAAAGTCCCAGGATGACGCCACATAAAACCAGGAAACCGGCGGCAATGCGGACTTGCCGTTCCAGGGACATTGCCTTTTTTCCAAAAATGACGGGCAAGCCTCCAGCGATCCAGCCACCAGTTCCCCCCTCGATATTGACCGTTTCCACCAACCCCGCCAGTTTTTCACAGGCCATGGCTCCCCGAACCCCAGACTGACAGATGATATGGATCAAACCAGTTCCTTCACCAAATGCTTTATTAATTGCCTCGGAATGGAGGGTTTCCAAGGGGATGTTTATTGCAGCCGCCACATGAGCCGAACCATATTCCGCTGGGGTCCGAACATCCACCAAGCGAACGGCTTGGCCCGAGCCAATTAGGGCATCAAGTTCTTGGGGAGATATCGACTTGACCATGATAGCCTTTTGTTAATAGAGGTTTTTTGCATGCCTTGTTTAGAGAATACCTACGAGTGCACATGTTTCCAAGCAATAATTTGTCAAACGGAGCTAATTCCAGCAATTCCAATTGCCATCCAGCCGCAGCCACAGGTTACCTCACCGGAAATGGACCAAGGCACTATTATTCTGAGGTTCCAATTGGCTTTTGAGACCTGTTGTGGTGGACCTCTTTCCGGTTAAGGTGGGGTCAAAGAATCTTGCAAAGGGCCGTCAAATCTGGGCATGGATTCTTTTCCGAAAAGCCAGGGAACCTTTTGGACCTATCCCTTGACAAGACCATGGAGCCATGCGGATTTATTTGCAAGGAATATCGCAAATCCTGGCCTGATCAAATGACCCAAAGCTTTAACCCTTCCTGAGAAATCCCTTGGAATTGTTCCAAGGATTCCGTTTCTATGCTTGCCCTCGGGCCCACCGGGTCGCAAGAATATACCATGTAGGGGCAAGCCGCACCAAAACGGCATGGACTTGATTGTGGGGGATGTCCGGTCATGGCAAATCGCCTGGCGTGGAAGGGTCTTGGCCCGGCAGTTATTGTTATTGTGTTGTTGGTTACCCTAACCCTTTCCGCCCAAGTCGTTCAAGTGGCTTTCCAGCCTGTAGCTATCCAACCAGGTGTACCACCAATCGATCCCAACCTGGACCTAGCCGGGGTGGCACTTCCCAGAAACAACCGGCTGGAAAGTCAAATTCAAGCCGCCCAGGAATATACCCAAACCAGGAATTGGCAGGAGGCGACTTCAATCCTCCAAAAATTGCTCGAATTGCCCGAAGATGTTTTTGTCCTTCGGGGAAGGACCACCGCCGATGGCAAGCAGGCGGAAGTAATGGTTAGCATTCGGCAGGAAGCAAACCGCATGGTAGCTTCCCTCCCCCCGGAGGGGAAAGAATTTTACCAACTGAATTATGGGGGATTGGCGGCAGGATTTCTGAAGGAGGCCAAGGAAAAGGGGAGCCCTGAACTTTTGGGGAAGATTTTGCGGATCTACCTTCACACCCAGGCGGGAGCCGAAGCGGCTTTGCTCCTTGGAACTTACCAACTTGACCGGGGCAACTATTTTGCCGCAAGCCTCTGCTTTGAAAGACTACTTGGGCGCACTGGAATAGAATCTGTCACCCCTGTGGCCTTGGCACGGGCGGCGTTGGCCTTTCATCTATCCGGCGAACCTGGCCAACGGGACAAAGTCTTTGCCCAGCTTAAACAAAGTGGGTTGCGAGAAGTCACGCTGATCGGAAACACTCCCATTTCGGTCGAGGATTGGCGTACCCAAGTGGGGAAGATGACACGGCCCACGGAAGCCGGTGTCAGCGATTGGGCCTTGGTGGGTGGCAGTCCCAAGCGAACCGCCTCCGCTTCGGGAGGAACCGCCTTCCTGGACCCTTTGTGGCGAAAACCGACTTCCAGGGAAACCGATTCCAGGGCCCTCCTGACCCAAGTGTACTCGGGCTTGATTGACAGGATGGTGCCCCTGGTGCCTGGGATGATTCCACTTGCCGAAAAAGTCATGGTGGCGGGCAAGCAGATGGATTTGGTGGTTTATCGCAGCCACTGGGGACTTCATGCGGTCAACCTGAAAACCGGTGAGGTGGAATGGGAATCGCCCAATGAATGGTCGGTGGATGGTATGTCCAACCCGAGGCGCCTGGATATTTCCAGGAGAAAACTTGCGGTTACGGAATGGGTAACCACCTTTCAAAACCTCGGATCCAGGGCCGGTGTTCCGCTTGAAAATACCACCGTGGGCACGCTCGCCTCGGATGGCCAGCGGGTTTACGCCATCAATGACCTTCAGGTCGCTCCTCCGATGTCGGGTATGGGCTACGGCATGCCCTTTGATAACACCTTGGGAAGTGGTGGCTTTGGCCGCTATGGACCAGAGCTTGCCGATGCGATCCAGTCCAATCGCATTCGTGCCTACGACCTTGCCAATGGCAAACTCAAGTGGGAAACAGGCGGAAAAAAGGATGCCAGTTCCTTTCCCGATATCCCCGGAGGAGCACAAGGAGTAGTCGATGGGAGCTTTGAGATCGACCTGGCAGACAGCCATTTTTTGGGAGTACCCTTGCCTATTGGGGGGAGGCTCTATGTCCTCAATGAAAAACAACAGGAAATCCGGCTATTAACACTTGACCCGGAATCGGGAAAGGTTGCCTCGGCCCAAACTTTGGTTACCACCCGTGACCGGTTGGTGATGGATACGCTCCGGCGGACCATGGCAGCCCACTTGGCTTATGGGGATGGAATTTTGGTTTGCCCCACCAATGCAGGGGCGATCCTTGGAGTCGATATGTTGACGGGCAGTTTGGTTTGGTCCTACCTCTACCGCGAAGTCCCTTCGGGTCCAGGAGAGGAGGGAGACGGCATGGCACGGCCCGTCAGACCAAGGGGTTTACCCATGATGAGCAAACCAACAGCTTCAACAAACCCCAGTTCCTATTGGCGGTCCGCCCCTCCCATGATTGCAGGGGACCGGGTTGTTTTCACATCTCCCTATGCCAAATCGCTCACCTGTCTTGATTTGCGGACGGGTGTGAAAATTTGGTCCCACCAGCGCTCCGATGAAGACCTTTACCTTGGTGGAGTGCATTTGGGAAAGGTGCTGGTAGTCGGAAAGCGATCCGTTCGAGGCATCGACCTTGCGACGGGTTTAACCTCCTGGACAGCAGAAACCGGAAACCCTTCCGGATATGGGACGACGAGCGGCAACCTCTTTTTTGTACCCCTCAGGGAATCCGCCAAAACGCGTGATCCCGAGATCTGCACCATTGACATCACCACCGGAAAGGTATTGGCTCACACCAGGAGCCGCAAGAAAGAGATACCCGGAAATCTCGTTTTTCATGGAGGCGAGGTGGTTAGCCAAGGCCCATTGGAGTTATGCGCCTTCCCGCAACTTGCGGTGAAATTGGCCCAGATTGACGAAAAGATCCGGCAAAATCCCGCTGATCCTGAAGGGTTGGCAGATCGTGGCGAACTCCGTTTGGATAAGGGGGACTTTGCAGGCGCAATCACCGATTTGGACCAGTCGCTCGGGAACAATCCCCCTGTCGTTGTTCGAGCCAAGGCTAGTGAAAAACTTTATGAAGCATTTGCGGAAGCATTCCAGGAGGACTTTGGCCGATGGGAGCCAAAACTGGGCAGGTTTGAAGAGGTTTGCAAGGTGCCCGGGAATACCCCGGAAACCAGGGGGGAAGAACGCAAAAGGCAGGCGGTTTTCCTGGGACTTTTGGGTCGTGGCCGCGAAAAACAGGGGCGACTCCTTGACGCTGTCAAGGCTTATGAAATGTTGGCCTCCGTGGTGGATACCGGGATGTATTTCACGCCAAGCGAGGATACTCCTTTGTCCATTTCGGCTGACGCACTTTCCCGGGGTAGACTGCATTCCATGTTTTCCAAAGCCAAGCCAAAGGAGCGGCTGGAGCTTGAAGGTTGGCTTGGGGCCAGGCTTTTGGAGCTAAGGACCAAACCTGAAGGGGACGAAAAAACACGAACCCAAAAGATGAACACTTTTGCGATCGCTTTTGGCGGCTTATTTGAGGCAGGAAGGGCCGCCTCGATGGAACTTGCAAGGCCCGCTGCAGAACCCGGTTCCCAGGTGACTTTGGTCCAGGCTGAAAGGCTATTGGCCGGAGCCCAGGCGGGAACCTGGCCTGGCAATCAGGCCGCCCTTGGTCTTGACCTTGAGGCCACGATCTATGCCTCAAGACAGCTTGTACCGGATGCCGCCCAGGTATTGACCGATGCCGCCAAACGATACCCCGATACGGTGGTTCGCCCTGGCATGACCGCCCGAAGAGTCCTTGATGAATTGGCCGCAGACAGGCGGTTCCTGCCCTTCCTGGCAGAGCCAAATGCCATCGCTCCCAATGGACCGATCAAGGTCATCGAGGAACGGTCAAACAATGTGCCAAGGCAGACCGTCCTTCACCCTGTCATAAGGCAGGGCCCTGCCCCGGTTTGGTTTGATCGTCATCAATTTCACCTTCAAAATACCAACCAATCGGGCAACCTGACCCTGAAAGCCTTTAGTCAGGTAAACGGAGAAACTTGGGACCTCGCCTTGGGTGGTCCCTCGATGCACCAAAACTTGATGGCCGGCACAAACCCCGGGGCCAAAAGGCAACCGTTTGTTTACCAGGCCTCGGGCCATTTAATGATTCTTTGGATCGCCAACATGGTTCATGGAATCGATCCGGTGGGGCGAAAATTGCTCTGGGAGGTAAACCTTGCTACGGGAAAATCTGATCAAGCCATGGCAGGAAAGGCCTCCGCATCCACCCAGGCAATCAAAGTCCGACCAGGGACCGGTGGGATTGCCCGACCCAATATCAACCCTGGCAACTACATGATTGACCCGGTGGATGGCATGCTTGTCCAGTATCGCGAAGACGGTTGGAAACAACGCATTGGGATGGCGGGGCCCATTGTGGATGGGGTTATTCCGCTTTTGGGGCGTGATGGACTCTCGGGTCATGACATACTCACCGGGCGCGTCCTTTGGACCAGAAACGACATCCGATCGGATTACCTTATCGTTGGGCAAGAAAGCGGGATTATGTTTCTCGTGCAAACCAATTCTGACGGAACCCCGGCCGGGTCAAAAGCAGTCAGGGCCCTTGATGGTGGACTGGTAACCAAAGCCGATTTCTCGCTTGCCTATAAACACCGCGTTTTGCTGGCAGGGTCAAGGATCCTGGCTCTTTTGCCCCAGAAAAATGCCGATAACAATCCCAATTCCGTAACCACTCCTCCCCGATTGGTGGTGGTGGATATGAACAGTGGCAATGAAATTCTTTCCCGTGTACTGGCACCTGGAACCCGCGCCGCAATCACCGAACAGGGTGAATTTGCCGGCCTGATTGGCCTTCAGGGAGAAGTGGAAATTGTTTCCCTCCCAGAGGGTAAATCTTTACACAAAGTAACTGTGGAACCAACCCATTTTGAGAAAACATCCATTCATATGGTTGCAGATGCCAACCGCATTTATCTTGTTCCCAACAAACCTACCGAGCAGCTAATGGGCGGGGTTCAATCCAATTTCCTGGGACAGTTGATGCTCAAATTGTTGCCTGCCAATGGGGAGGTTTATGCGTTTGATCGATCCACGGGCAAATTGGCTTGGCGCAATTCCCTGGTAAATCAGCTCATGATTCTCGATCGGTTTGAGGAATTGCCGATGGTTCTCTTTACAAGCCGATTCAACCGGTTGGTTAACATTCAAAACGCCCGGTCGGTAGTGGCGACCGTGGGATTGAAGAGCTACGACAAGCGGACAGGCAAGCTGATAGTGGACAAGGATTTTGGGCAACAGGCACAACCTTTCCACGGTTTTGTGGTCGATTTGCGTTTGGGACGGCTCGACTTGATGGACTATCAAAATCGCATTAGTTTTTTGTGGGGTCCTGGATTGGCCTTGGGAGAGGGGGCGAAATTGGCGTCCGGTCCAACCGCTGATTCCAGACCACCCAGGACAAGTGTGCAGAATCCGGACAATGCCATTAACGGCTGGCCCATTCTTTTGGGTGGAGTTCAATTTAAACAGGTGAACCTACTGGAAATCCCCGTTCCCAATCCCTTCAAAAACCCCGTTTTGAAACCCGAAGTCCGCCTGCCCCTAAACCCAAAACCCATGCAGGTCGAAAAGCTCGTGCCTCCCCAAAGGCCACCCACCGAACCCAATCCCAATCCGAGGTGATCGTGTACCAGGAAAGCAAAGTCTCTTCAAAGACCGATCCATTCCAATCCACCGGGAGGCTACCTTTGTCAATACTTTCACGACGGGATTGGTTTGCCGCTGCGGGGTTGGCTATCGGAACCCCGTTGTTTCACCCTGGTGGAGCCAGGGCGGATGCAATTCCTGCCGAATACCGGGAAGTTATCAAAAAAGGGTTGGATTGGCTGGTTAAAAACCAAGCCAAGGATGGCCATTGGGAGGCGTTTGGTGGGCAATATCCGGTGACCATGACGGCACTTGGGGGTATGGCCTTACTCATGGAAGGCAGCACGATTCGGGAAGGAAAATATCGGGAGAACATTCGTCGAGCGGTGGATTTTCTGATGGCCCGTTGTCAGAACTCGGGGTTGATAGGAAACCCGACCTTTGCCGGGGAGGCGGGACGCTATATGTACGGCCATGGTTTCGGGATGCTCTTTTTGGCATCCGTTTATGGGGAGGAAGAAGAGGGTGAGCGGCGGAAAAAACTCGAGGTAATTCTCACCAAGGCCGCCAAATTCTCATTCGAAGCACAAACCCGAAGGGAAGTGTCCCGTGAGGGGAAAACGATTGTCTTTGGAGGCTGGGGCTACCTTAGTGCCAAGGAAGGAAACAATTTCGACGAAGGTTCCGTCACCATCACCCAGGTACAGGCCCTGCGGGCTGCACGAAATGCCGGAATTGAGGTTCCCACAGAGGCCGTAAAGCGGTCGGTTGCCTATCTTGATCAATGCACCAACACCCAAGGTGGCGTAATATACAGTTTTGGTGGTGGCGGGGGCGGAGAGGGGCGTCCCGCCCTAACCGCTGCGGCAATCTCCTGTGGTTTTTCCTCGGGGGATTATGATTCTCCCCTGGTTCGTAAATGGTTCAAGTTTTGTCAACAACATTTGGGAAACCTGGGGGCAAGCCGCACTGGCCACGATGAATACACCCACTACTATTGGAGCCAGGCTTTATATATCCTTGGTGACGAGGGATACGGCAAGTTGTTCCCCAATTCCGACGCCAAGGATCGGCTCACCTGGTCCGGGTATCGCAAGGCCACCTTTGACTACCTTGCCCGGACCCAAGGGGCGGATGGTTCGTGGAGTGGGGGCCATGTGGGGCCCATTTACATTACTGCGGTCCACCTTGCTATCCTCCAGCTTGATAACTCCGCCCTACCCATTTACCAACGCTGATCCCCCAAAACCCTACCTCATCATCCCAGTAAAAAATACCGGCACAACGCCGGGGAAACGGTTTTCATGAATACCCAAGATTCTTTGGCACCTGACCTTGCCAGCGCAGACCGCCTCCAAAAGGCCTATAAAGCCATCCGGGATCAACTTTCCCGGGTGATTGTTGGCCAGGATCAGGTATTGGAAGAACTGTTGATTGCGCTTTTCAGCCGAGGCCATTGCCTGCTGGAGGGGGTACCCGGGCTTGCCAAGACCCTTATGATTTCCACCCTTTCGCAATGCCTTTCGCTTAGCTTTTCGAGGATCCAGTTTACTCCGGACCTGATGCCTTCTGATATTACTGGGACAGAAATTATCCAGGAAAACAGGGATACCGGATTTCGGGAATTCAAGTTCCTTCAGGGGCCCCTCTTCTCCCAGGTTATCCTTGCGGACGAAATCAACCGTACTCCCCCAAAAACCCAAGCCGCCCTCCTTGAAGCGATGCAGGAACGCACCGTTACCGTGGGCCGGGTTCGCCACAAACTCGATAATCCGTTTTTTGTACTGGCTACCCAAAATCCCATCGAACAAGAGGGAACCTATCCTTTGCCCGAGGCCCAACAAGATCGGTTTATGTTCAAAGTGTTTGTAAAGTATCCAAAGTTTGACGAGGAATTCGAGATCGCAAGGCGAACCACTTCGGCGGAATTGGCAACGATTTCACCGGTATTATCGGGTCAGGATATCCTCACCCTGCAAAATCTTGTCCGCCGGGTTCCGACAAGCGATCACGCCATTCGTTATGCATTGGCACTGGTTAGGCAGACCCGCATTGGCGAACCGGGTACTCCCCAGTTTATCAAGGATTGGTTGTCATGGGGTGCAGGCCCTCGAGCAGTTCAAAATCTGTTGTTGGGAGCCAAAGCCCGTGCCCTGCTTTCGGGGCGGGTTCATGTGATCACCGAGGACATCAAGTCGCTTGCCCTTCCTGTGCTAAGGCACCGGATCCTGACTTCCTTCACGGCGGTTTCGGAGGGAGTTGGGCCGGATGAGGTGATCACCCGATTGTTGGCGGAAACCCCTGAGAAAGAAGGAGAATTGGATAGGGACCCCCGTTTCCAGAAAATGTTTGTTGCATAAAGGCCATCCAAACGGGCACTTGGGAGGTAATTAGGCGTGGCGAGGGAAAAGCGAAACGACGATTCCAGGAGGTTTCTGGATCCAGCCGTGCTTTCACGATTGGTTAGGCTGGATCTTCGTGCTCGCCAGGCGGTTGAAGGTTACCTCATTGGGCTCCATGCCAGCCCTTTTTTCGGCCATTCCGTGGAATTTGTCCAACACCGGGAATATTCTCCAGGGGATGATATCCGTCACCTCGATTGGAAAGTATGGTCTAAAAGTGATCGCTTTTATATTAAACAATTCGAGGCTGAAACCAACCTTCGTTCCACTTTGCTCGTCGATTGCAGTGCCTCGATGTCCTATGGCAATCCAGCCTGGAACAAACGGGAATATGCAAGTACTGCCGCTGCTTGCCTGGCCCACCTCCTGGTGGGCCAGCATGATTCGGTAGGCATGATGGCCCACGATTCAGACATGAGGCTGGTGGTCCCTGCCCAATCTTCCTCACGACATTTGGAAGTCCTCCTTTCGGCACTGGAAATGGCCCGCCCTGGAAACACTTCCAATATCCTGGGATTGCTCAGGCGGGCTGCCGAAACAATTCCCCAACGCGGATTGGTAGTGCTCTTTTCGGATCTATTGGTGGATCGAAGTGCCTTATTCCAAGGTCTTCGGATGTTGCGGCAACGCCGCCATGATGTACTTGTTTTTCATGTTCTGGATGCCGAAGAAATTGACTTTGATTTTCGCGGGACCACACGCTTTGAGGGAATGGAGCAACCCGATCACCTGCTTTGTGATCCACAGGCACTGCGCGATGCCTATCATGAGGTAGTTAGCGAATACCTGTTGGAGGTTCGCCGGGGCTGCACCAAAATCGGGGCCGACTACCTATTGGTCCGGACCGATGATTCCCTGGCAGTTGTCCTTAATAAATACTTGAGTTTCCGAGGTGATCCCCGTGCCGCCCGGGCCCGTAGTGGCCAGGAAAAGGGGTAATTCGCCATGGAAATCCTTTTTAGCCTGTTTTTACATCCGGTAGCTGCTGTTATTGGCGGACTCCTGGCAACACTTCCGATCATCATCCACCTGATACGCCGGACCCAGTACAAAAAGCAACCTTGGGCAGCGATGGAGTTCCTCCTTGCGGCACAAAAAAGGATGCGCAAGCGGATGGTTCTGGAAGAATGGATTCTCCTGGCCTTACGAATCCTGGTAATACTCCTGGTGGCGTTTTTATTGTCCCGTTGGTTGGGAGGAGGGGCGGCCGGGGTAGGTGGTGAACATTTTGTGATTCTGGATGATTCCATCAGCATGGCCGATGCGAGAAATGATCGTGGAACCCGGAAAACCGCCTTTGATTCGGCCATGGAAGAGGGCATTCGGCTCGCACGAAAATTGGGTGCCACCCGGGGAATCCATCACCTTCACTTTTTCCTGCTTTCCTCCATGAATGAACCGGTTTTGGAAGGCCGGGCCGGTGAGGACCTGGCCCGCCAGGCAGAATTGAAGCTTGCCCGACTTAAGCCATCGTACTATAGCCTTGATCCCACCAAAGGGATAGCAGCAGCCGTTGATAAATGGGCCGCTTCACCGGATGCCTTGGTTTCAAGCCACAAGATTTTGCACCTCATAACGGATTGTCGTGACGCCGATTTTGGTGGGCAGAGGCAAGAGGAGAGCCGACGCCTCATGACCCGACTGGTTGGCAGTGGTGCCAGCCTCAGGATTGTGGATGTGTCCGATCCGGAAAGGCCTAATGGATCCGCCATCCCCATTGGTCATGACAACCTTTCCATTACCGGCCTTTCCTGTGAAAGCCGGATTGTTGTGGAGGGAGCAGCTACGGAATTTGTCGCCACCATCAAAAATTTTGGATCAAGCCCAAGGCGCACTTTCTTTCACGCCCGCCGCGATGGCGTGGAAGATTTCTCCGCTACCCAACCTGTGGATGAGATTCCCCCGGGACAGGAGGTCAAAGTAAGGTTTACCCTGGTGCTGGGCCGGAACAATTTGGGGCCAAAAATCTCGTCAGGCGATGATCCCATGAAACGCGACCGGGAACGGCTCCTGCACCGGTCCTGGGTTCGGTTAACGGGAGAAATAGACGATCAAACCACCACTGGTCTGGCTGAAGACAATGTCCGTGACCTGGTGGTTGAGGTGGTACACAAAGTCCCCGTGTTGGTGGTTGATGGGGCAGGTCGGTCGGGGATGATGCCTGGCGGGGATTCCTTTCATATTGACGCAGCCCTATCCGCCCTTAGGGATTTTGATCCGGAAATTCGCACCGTGGAGGAACTATCCAAAACCAGACTTGAGCTTTATCCAATCGTTTTCATGCTCAATGTTGGCGAGTTACCACCCGGTGAGGTTGACAGGCTCCTGAATCATGTTTCAGAGGGGGCAAGCCTTTCCTGGTTTGTGGGAGATCGGACCCGCCCAGCTTTTGTGAATGGTCTTTTCCAGGATAAAAATGGCCTTTTTCCGGTTTTACTGGCACCCAAACCCGCCGACCCCATTTCCCCCCAGGAAAAACTCGACGCAAGGCTTCTTGACGAACAACCCAAAATCCTTTTTCCTGACCCGACTCATCCGGTCGTGGCGGGAGTATATCCCAACCGGCTCGATTTCCGTTTTTTGCCAGTGGACCGCCATTGGCCCGCCCAAGCCCGTTTCCTTTGGGACAAAGGAAACGGACTTGTCAAAGACATCATCCTTTTGGCCAACAAACGATGGAAGGATGACCGGCAACGAGCCGCTTTTCGTGACAAAGCTCTTGCCTTGGTAGCAACTTTTCCCCTGTCGAACCCTGCCGAGGCAATGTTTCGAACGGGTTTGGATTCCGCCATAAGGGATATTCGCGAGGCCCTTTTAAGCCAAAGCCAATTCCAGCTTGCCAGGGCTTTGGAAAAAACCCTTGAGGATGGAGGGGAACTGGCTGATCAAAAAACCAATAGGCCCGCCAGGCCGGGTTTAAGGCAACTATGGTCGAAGCCTCCTTTTGTTGCCACAGCCCAGGCGATGGGTGAACTTTTGCGGGAGGTTCAGTTCGGCGACCCGTTGTGGGTTGAGCGAGCCCTTGGTCGGGGTAAAGTGTTTGCCTCCATGACAATGGCTGGAACCAAAACAACCTTGGGAGCAGTCGGTGCCGAGGCGGAGGGCTGGAACGAATGGGGTTCGGGGAGCCCCATGTCCTGGAGCTATGCCGCCCTCATGAAGGAGCTTGTCCGGCATTTATTGAAATCAGGTGGGGGAGATATCGGATCGGAAACAAAATCTACCGATCTGGTAGGAAATACTTTTGAATTGGTTCGGGACGCCTCGTTTTTGAGTGGGGGCGTACACGAACGCTTTGACCCGCAATCACCAACCAAGGTTCCTGGTTTTGTCCCCGAGAGCCAGAGAATCGGAATCAACTTTGCGGACGCTCCTGTTGGCGGAAAGATTCGTATAAGGGTAGCCCCATCTCCCACTCCGGGAGTCCTTTATCTCAAAATGTCACCCGCCGTAGTACCAGGACAACCCATTCCTGGACCAGAAGATGGTGAATTGGAGGCTTTCGCTTTCAACCTGGATGCCAACCATGAGGGCGACTTGAGGCGAGTGCGACGCGACCTCCTTGAGATTCCCCCACCCGGACCTGGAACAGGCAGGGTTGTCCTTTCAAGGCCAGGGGATGGTCACGATTCCATGTTGGAACCGCCCCGTGACACCTCGGAATCCTGGTGGATTTACTTGGTTGTATTTGGCGTTCTGATAGGCGAACAAGCCATGGCCGTATTTTGCAGTCATCACCAACGAACAATCAAAGGTGAAGGCCTTGTTAAAAAATCCCCAACCAAAGGGACCAGAGTAATCCCCTTGGAACCAGTTACCCTGGGAGGTCTCCCATGACCGACCGCACCACCCATTCCACTGAATTTGTCTTGAAGCGCCTTGAAGATGGCTTTCGGTTTTTTGGCAGGGAATATCCTGGCACCACATGGGGATTATTGGGATTTTTGCTTCTGGCTCTAGGCTTGGGAATGGCGCTCTGGTTTTATTTGCGTGAGCGAAATACCCTGGGATTACCCAAAGTCTTGTTTTTGTTTGGACTGAGGGCCGCAACCTATTTGCTCCTTGCCTGGATCTTTCTGTTGCCCGCCATGCAATCCTGGGAGGAGTCCACACTTCGTTCCCGGGTTTTGGTTGCCTTTGATGTTTCCGCATCCATGACAACCTCCATTGATGCCCTACCGGATGGTAAAACACCAATCGACCAATTACCTCGCCGTCAGGACAGGGTAGTTGGCCTTCTTGAAACGGACGATTGGATTATGAATCTTGCCCGGGAGAACCCACTCGAGCTTCATCGGTTTGCAAGGGGATTGATCACTCCTGGGCTGAAACTGCAATCGGGGAAAATCGGTACGGTTGAAGAATGGAAGGCAGTCAACGGGGAAAACCTCGAAAAAGAATTGGCACCTGTTGAATTTGGCCTCCTGAAAGAACGACTTTGGCAAGTTTGGCTCAAACCGGGGGCAATCAAATCCTCGGCGACCGAACAAAACGACGAGACGAAATGGTTAACCAAACTTGCTGATGCCGGCAAAAAGGCAAGCTCGGCTGGCGAGGACAAGGGCACCAGCCTCGCCGGATCCCTTTTGGGGATTACCTCCGCATCGGCAGGGTCGATGGTGCGGGGTCTGGTTGTGGTTAGCGATGGCAGGTCTACCGAAGAATCCGCTGCCGCATTGGGACAACTCCAGGAGCAGGCCCGAATTGCCAACATCCCGATAATTGTGGTCGGTGTCGGTGAGGATCGCCCGGTGATTCGAACCGAGGTAGTCGACCTTCGGGCTCCGGGTCAGGTGCAACCCGATGATTTATTCCGTGTGGCTCTTGATGTTACGGGGGAAGGATTGGCAGGGCAACCTATTCCAGACCCGGTCCTTGAGATTCGTCACCTTCGCAAATGGGCGGGAGGAAAAGAAGAGGAACGAGAAATCGAGTTGGTGCAATCCGGTGATCCCACAGCCAAAATATCTTTGGGAAAACTCATTCGTATTCGCCTCCCCCAAGCGACATTTGATACATCCAATCCGCCACGAGCCTCCCTGGAAACCATTTTGGATGCGGCTGGCCTTGCCAAGGCGTCCGGGAAGTCCATTCCCGAGGGAGTTGGCAAATGGGTTTTGGCAGAAACTGGGGAGGGGAACCTGGCCCTTTCCGCATTGGTTGGCCGGGACCGCCGGGAACTTTTCATGGTCAATGTGGCATCCCGCGGCCCGGTGGCCATTCGGGTCCAGAAAAAACCATTGCGTGTATTGCTTATGGCAGGGGCGGCCAGTCGCGAGTTTCAATTCGTTCGGAACATGCTTGTACGGGAGATGGAAAAAAAGCGGGCCGAAGTATCCATCTTCCTTCAACTTCCCACTGGTGCCCTTTCCAAGCGCAATCTGCTGGTCCAGGATGTTCCCCCGGAACGAATGTTGGAAGTCTTTCCTGATCGGTTTGACACAGATAGCCCCGATCCGGCCTTTAGACTGCGTGACCTTTCAACCTATGATGCAATCCTGGCCTTTGACCCGGATTGGAGCCAACTTTCCGATGTCCAACGGACCCTATTGAACACTTTTGTGGAAAAGGGGGGCGGCCTGGTACTGGTTTCGGGCCCCGTCAACACCCTTCAACTGGCAAAGCCCGGGGCAGACCGGACAAGTCTAAAATCCATTTTAGATCTGTATCCTGTACAATTACGCGATTTGCGCCTGGATGGAACAGATCGCAACCTGGATAACCCATGGCCCCTCCGGTTTGAGAGTGCCACCCCAGAAATGGAATTCCTCCGGCTTGATGAGGAGGAAAACAAACCCTTTCTTGCGGATTGGGCGGATTTCTTTAATACTGCGGGGAAACCAGGAGAAAATACCAGGGGGTTTTACTCCACATACCCCATTGAAGAAATCAGGAAAGGGGCCATCGTGGCAGCCAGGTTGGGGGATGAACGGGTAAAACAAAAGGATGGAAAACTTGCTCCATGGATGGTCTTGAGCGATCCTCAGGGTGGAAGGCGGGTGGTTTGGATTGGATCGGACGAAACTTGGCGACTTCGGCAATTCAAGGAAACCTGGCATGAACGGTTTTGGACCAAATTGGCCCGGTATGCCGCAGCCAATTCCCAAGGTCGTGATGTAAAGCGGATTCGCCTGTTTGCGGGCGGTCCCTATCAGGCCCTAAGGCCCATTGCCTTTGAAGCGGTGATTGATGACCGTGGCGGCAAACCTCTTGCAGGGGCCTCGGATCCACCCCGTGTCCGGCTTATTGCACCCCAAGGGATCTCCGAAGGAGATTATCCTGCTACAGTAAAAATGGAACCACGGCCGGGTAGCCCCGGCGTGTGGCGAGCAAGGTTTCAGGTCCGTGCAAGTGCCCGTTATGAAATGGTAATCGAGGTCCCGACCACAAAAGACAGACTTTCAGGGAATTCCCTCCTTGTCGAGGCTTCGGACCCTGAAGCGGAAAACACCAGGCCCGATTGGGTTGGACTTTATCATTTGGCCAGCCCCCTTTCCTCCGTCGAATCAAGACTTTCAGAAGAGCAGGTCCGGATTGTCAGGGAAGGGCTAAGGCGGCCGGGGGGGGCCGCGAAACTGGAAGGGGCAAAATCCGTAATTTCCAAATCCAGCGATAACGGTGATGTTTCCAACCAACCCAA
Source organism: Planctomycetia bacterium (assembly GCA_005808665.1). Taxonomy (GTDB): domain Bacteria; phylum Planctomycetota; class Planctomycetia; order Gemmatales; family Gemmataceae; genus SYLG01. The sequence continues at coordinate 15,464 of SYLG01000115.1, forward strand.
ACTATTATTTGATATTCACTCAGCAAATCTGATTCCCTCCCTTTTGACCGAAGAATCCTCAACCATCAAAAACCGGGGGCCCGTGGACGATGTGTGGGACGATGGTCCCAGTTTAGGCAGCCCCTCCGGAGACAATCCTGGCGAAAGGGTCCTCCCGTGGGCCATGCTTGCCATCGTCCTGTTTTTGGGAACAGAATGGACCCTTCGTAAACTATGGAAGGTAGCCTAGCCTCGGGAAATTCCCAGGGAAACCATATGTCTCTAACCCTTGACCTAATTCCTGAATCCCGTCCGGGCAATCTTACCCCCGAATTGGTTAGGCCTTTGGAACGGCTCAGGGGGAGGATTTTGCGCTTTCTGATCGTTCGGGGGGTGGTGTTTTCCCTGATTTGTTCAGGAGTGGCCTTTTGGGGATTGATGGTTTTGGATTTTGGTGTTTTTTCAGCATTTGGCCTGGATTGGGTCCAGCTCCTTCCCGGTCCGGTTAGGGGATTGCCGGTATTGGGCCTGGTTGTAACTTTGGCAGCAATCCTTGTTTACCGTGTAGTCCAGCCAGCTCTTTTGCCCCTTTCCCGATCCTCTTTGGCGATTTTGTTGGAAAGACGCTTTCCCGCCGAGCTGCGTGAACAACTTATTACCGCCGTTGACCTTGGAGACCCTGACGAAGCTGAACGAAGGGGCTATTCCCGTGAAATGGCAGAACGGGTTTTCGCTGAGGCCAAGTCAACCATTGGCAAGGCCAATGCTGATCTGGTGCTCGATTGGCAGGGCCTAAGCCTGGTTGCTTCCCTGGCACTTCTGGTATGTTTTGGCCTTTGGCCCGTTGCCATGGGAATGGGTTGGATCCACTCCAAAATGAATGTTGTTACCGATTCAAGGGAGGTTACTCCCACCTCATGGAAAGAGATCGCTTCTATCCTGTTTGAGCGCAATGTCCTCCTTCAGGACCTCACTTGGCCCAGGCGTTCATTCCTGGTTCTTGAAGGTTTTCCCGCATCGGGTGAGGCCGTTATTGGCCAGGATTCGGGGCAGGTAACCCTGCGGGTCAGGGCGATAAGGCACTTAACTATGGGTGCACCAGGTACAGCCGCCGTTACCGCATCGGGCAACACCCTGGCCAAAGGTTGGCCAATGGAAGGGTGGAGACCACTTACATGGTTCGACCTTCAATCCCGGGGGTGGATCAGCCCGGTTTCAGAGGCAGGACTTTCCCAATCCTGGCTGAACACCCTTTCGGAATCAGGATTCACCATTGATGCATTGGAAAGCCTGCTGCTGGAAAATCCCTCACTCGAATCTGGTCCCATCAAAGCCCTGAATGAAGCATTGAACCACCTTCGGCATGCCGAAGATTCCATGGCGGACCCAGCCCTAAAACGAAAACAAATACCTAACAAGGTTGTTGTTCTGTTGCAAATGCCAGGGTCAACCAGTAATACCCCCATGCAACCGGTTGGCCGCCAGGAATTCACCACCATCATCAAGGACCTGCGCGAGTCGGCACTTTTTACGGTCAAAGGTGATGATTACGCCACCACTGGAAAAAGAATTCGGGTAGTAGCCCCCCCCCGACTCGAAGCCCTTGAGGTCGAGGAACATCATCCTGCGTACCTTTTTTTCCGACCGGGAAACGGCGGCACTACCGGCCCGACCCAAGCAACCCTGATTGGCCAAAAACAATCTTTTATGCCTCGGGAAATGCTTCAGCCAGGGAGCGATCAAACCCGATTTGCGGTTCCGCAAGGAGCCAGGATCATCCTTTCTGCAACTGGGGATCGCCCCCTGCAATCCATTCAGGTGGAACGAACAAGGGGAGAGCCAAATACTCCCGGAGTATCGTTAGGAAACACTTCCAAGGCTTCCAATGAAACTATTGCACTCAAAACCCAAATTCAGAATGAAAAGCAATTTCTTATTGAGGACCTAACCCTTGATGAAGACACCAACCTCCAAATCAAAATGACGGATGAGGATGGTGTGGTTGGCATTCGACGCATTGCCATAAAGGTTTTGGCGGATACGCCACCTCAGGTAAAGGCAGAGCCCTCTCCCTTTTTAAGGCGAAATGACCAGGGTGTGTTTCTGGTTACTCCGGAAGCACGCATTCCTTTCCATGGAAACCTTGAGGATAGGCAGGGATTGGGAACTCTTGAACATTGCTGGACGGTGGAAGCACTGGAGGGTAATGAGGTGGCAATTTTATTTGCCGCCGCAGGTGTGGGGAAATGGGCTTCCGTGAGCCTGGGGGATGGCTTGGGGGCCACCACAGGTTGGATGCTTCTGAACCGCAGTCTAAAAAATGAAGCCCCAGGAAAACCGGTTCAGCGCCGCATTGTTCCCGCCCTGGACCTCATAATCCAGCAAACGCCGGGCGAAAGGCTGGATGCACCCACGGTTGCCGCCTATATGAGCAGGAAAATGAGCCTTCCTTTTCGTGACAAATCAAACACACAAGGCGAACCTTTACCCGAAGAAAGGCAATCCCTCCTTCGTCGGTTACAAATTATCCCGGACCGGTGGGAACAATTCGGCGATCAACCACAATTTGATTTTTCGATGGACAAGGCTGGGATTCCTTTCCCGAAAATGGGGGATGGATTCCTCAGGCATCGGGTTAGCCTTTGGCTCGAAGCCACCGATCTTGACTTTGAGCCCGATTCTTCGGGAGGTGCCCGCAGACCGCACCGGTCCCCCTCCCAGGAGGCGTTTTCCTTTTTGGTGATCCCTGAAGAGGACCTTCTCCAGGAGGTTCGCAAGGACGAAATCAAGGCTCAGGATCAACTCGAATTGGTGAGGCAACGAATTTTGGCGGATGCCTCAACCGCTTATCTATTGGAAACCTCAAAAGCCCGCAAAGATCCCCTGTGGACCAAGCTTTCCGTTGAGGATTGGCGAACCGCTTCTGGTCGGTTGAACAAACGAACGGACGATCCACTGGACAAACTTCTTGAGGAAACGCAAAAAGCGTTTGAAGACCTGGCCACGCAGTATCAAACCATTGTGAGGGAGCTTGAACTGAATCATGTCACCGAAAAGGTCCAGGTGCAAAAGCGCCAGGTCCGTGATCCCCTGGTCAACCTGCGGGACAACCTTTGGCCCGAATCAAAGCGTTCTTTTGAGGGCCTTCGCCAAATCGTCGCCTCGGGAGAATTGGATCCAGTCAAACAAAAAGCAGCTTTGGCCGATGCCACAGAAAAGCTCACTTCCGTGTTGGTAATTATTGATGATCTTCTTGGCAAAATGGGCGGAACCCTGGATTTCGACAAAGAATTGGCCAGGGCCAGGGAGATCGAAAGGGCAGAAAAGGCCCAGTTTGATTTGATACAAAAACTCCACGAAGAATTGGTCAAACGAGCTCTTGAGGAAGCCCTTAATCCCAAATAAGGTATTCCCTTTAAGGACCAAGTAATGACGGAAGCATCAGGGTTTGATTCTGGGACACTCAAGTTGGCACTCAAGGCGTTCAGGAAAAAACTGAAGCTTACAAGGTTAGCCGACGAATCCGCATTGGGCGGGCGGGCCACGACCTCTGGGCGCAAATCGTCCGTGGTTGCCATTACGCCTCCTGATTTGTTTCCATTGGAGGTTTTCGATGCGTTAGCCCTCCAGGGAAAACTGAAAAAAGTCGGCCATGGTATGTTTGAAATGATTGGGGAATGAATAAATGTTAACACGAAGAATGCTCCTTTCACTATTCCCTATGTCTCTTATGGGGGCGGATTGGCCTGGGTTTTTAGGTCTCGATGGCTTGGGACATTCCAATCCCCTCAAACTGACCGACCGCGAAAAACTGGAACCCAATATCCGCTGGAAGGTTGCCCTTCCCGGGAAAGGGTGGTCCTCGCCTGTTGTTGTTGGCAACAAGATTTATTTGACCACTGCCATTCCCAACGGCGCTGCGGGAACAAAACCCGACCAAAGCCTGGAGGTGGTTTGCCTGGATGCTTCCCATGGAAAATCGCTTTGGCAGACCAAGGTATTCACTCAAATTGGCGATAATTCCCCAAACATCCATCCTAAAAACTCTCATGCCAGTCCCACCATTACCCTAAAACGGGACAGACTTTTTGCCCACTTTGGGCACATGGGTACGGCATGCCTTGATACCTCCGGAAAAATCCTGTGGCAAACACCAGGATTGTATTCCAAGCCTCAACATGGTGGAGGCGGGAGCCCTGTGCTGGTGGATGACCTATTGGTGTTCTCTGCCGATGGCTTGGATCTCCAGGCAGTATTTGCTCTCAATACCAGGGACGGGAAAATTGCCTGGAAAACCGAGCGGAACGCCAAACCCCAACGAGCTTTCTCGTTTACCACCCCCACCGTCATCAACCGAAATGGTCGAAAAATGCTGCTCAGCCCGGGGAGCGAAGTCATTATGGCGCTTGATGCTCAAACTGGCAGCGAAATCTGGCGGTTGCCCTACAAAGGCTATTCCGTCATTCCCCGACCTGCCATTCATGGCGACCTTGCCATCTTTTCCACAAGCTACGATACTGCTTCACTCATTGCCGTCAACATTGGCGGGTCCGGCCTGCTGGATGACAAGGCCATTGCCTGGAAAATGACCAAAGGAGCCCCGCACACCCCCTCGCCTTTGATCGTTGGGGATTTGCTGTTTCTCATCTCGGATAATGGCATTGCCTCCTGTGTCGATCCCCAAACCGGGAAAATACATTGGCAAGAACGGGTAGGAGGAAGCTTCTCCTCCTCGCCTTTTTACGAGGCGGCATCAAACCCCAATGAAGGATTGGACACGGGTACCATTTGGTTGCAAAGCGAAGGTGGCGAAATAACCCGCCTTGCTGCCCGGAATACCTACAAGAAACTGGGAAAATTTGAACTCAATGAGAGAACCCTGGCCAGTCCCGCCACGGCCAATGGAAGCCTATTTATCCGGACCGAAGCCAACCTCTTGTGCCTTGGTACAAAATAACCAGGTAAAATGACAGGTCCCTTTATTCCAAAGCAAAAGTGAGTCACCATGGTCAATCCATCCCTTAATCGCCGCCAATTTACCAAGGTGGCCATGGCCAGTACCGTCTTGCCAGGAGGTGCCTTGCACTCAAAGCCCGGGGCCGAGCCCCCCCTCCGGTTGGGGTTTATTGGTGTCGGAATGATGGGGCGTGGCCATTTAGGATCTTTTTTGGGAATGAACGATGTCCAGGTAGTGGGCATTGCCGAGGTCGTCAAGGAACGACTCGATTCCGCCTTGGGGATGGTGGTCGATCGCAGCAAAGGTATCCGGAATCTCCCGAACTGTAGGGGACATGCTGATTATCAGGAACTCCTTGACCGAAAGGACATTGATGCGGTTGTCATTGCCACTCCGGACCATTGGCACGCCCTGAATGCTATCCATGCCGCCCGTGCGGGCAAGCATATTTATTGTGAAAAACCATTGACCCGAACCGTAGCAGAGGGTAGGCGATTGGTATCAGAAGTTGCCAGGGCAGCAGTAATTCCCGGCTTCAAAAAAAAGATGCGCCCTGATTTACCCATTGTGAAAGGTCTCCTGTTGAGACACTGTTTTTGGTTGAGCGACAGGCGGTAATATGCGATCAAAGAGTGGTTCAGAGGTGGTCCTGAACCGA
>SYLG01000021.1 GCA_005808665.1 Planctomycetia bacterium
CACGGAAACACCGTTTGGAGTGGTGACCTTTAGGGATAGTTCAGGCTCGCCAATTTCGGTGAGTACAAAGGATTGGGATATACTTCATCAGGGAGCCAAAATAGATGTTATTGGGGATTATGACTTCAGGAACCGAGTATATACCCCGACCTTGGGCAGGTGGTTGTCCAATGATCCAGTTGGTTTTAGTGCGGGGGATGTGAACCAATATCGATTTGTAGGCAATGGTCCGGGAAACTGGCTTGACCCAAGGGGATTGTGGCAAGAGTCCATTGTTCCAAAAGCAAACCCTTGGAATGGTTTGCCATCTTGGTATAACCCATATATTCCGAAACCATTTCCGACCTATGAAACTCCTGCCATAACTATCGTACCGCCCACAGATTGGGTCTACCCGGGTTCAAAAATGATTCAGCTCCCACCGGTACAATTCCGCTGGCCCACAGAAGAAAATCCTGGTTGGTTTAACTTGGTTCCTCCTCGAAAAAATGAAATGCCTGGAGGATATTTTAAGACCCCATTCATTCTTCCTGGTGGAGGTAGTGGGGCATTGAATGGTTTTATAGGTTTTGATGGAAAGTTCGATATTACTGGGAGTTATAGAAATGGGGTTCCAGGTTCGGACCACGAAAATGGTGGAGAATTTTCGATAATCAATAATGATCCCAAAATATTGAATCCGGTTTATGATGGAAACATGTGGTGGCAATTACCAAATGGCGGATCAATGTATATCGGTGGGGCCTATACTCCTGGGGGACAGATTATTCCAATTGATTATGAATTTAGAATGGGAGTTCAACTGCCAGGTGGACCATTTAGAAATAGAATTCCAGGAAGCAATTTTAATTTTGGAATTATTATCAGTCCAAATATTAATGGAGTAGTCGGGGAATGGGAATTCTAAAATGAGTGCTTTTTATTTTTTACTTTTATTATTGCCAGCACAAGAAGATCAGGTTTTTAGGTGTCTTACCGATGTGTATAAAAATCTAGTTGTGATTAGAAGCATTGGTAATGTAAGATCATCGCTAAATTATTTGGTTGATTTCAAAAAAAACAACAATACACAAGACCAGTACCTTGTTAATGCTATAATTAGTGATTTGGATTTAATTTCTAAGGCAAAGCCAGAAACGCAAATGAAAATACTCGGACTTGTTAACGATATTTTTACCGGAACAATGAAAGCAGCTGCCAATTTGGATAACAATTTTTACAGGCCGATTGAAAAAAAAATTGAATTACTTGAGTCGACATTAGGAAAAGAATCATTTTATGTGATTTATTACAAAATGAGAATGCTGGCATATAAATGTGCAACTGCAAAGGATTTGTTTTCATACGAAGAGGTTTACAATGCTAAAGAAAAAATAGTAGAAAAATTTGGAAAAAACAGCATATTTTCAGCAGAATTATATATTGCATGTTGTGTACACAATGATAGAAGCAAAAACTGGAGTGAACTTAAAACAAATTCGAAAAAGTCACTGGAAATAAAAATTGAAAATGGCATAGATGGCTATGGATTACGTTCTCCTGTGAGCTATTTAATCAAATCTAGCGTAATGTTAGGCCAATATAAAGAATCTGTAAAGTATCGAGACATTCTTAAGCCTTTTGTTTTGGAGTCACTTGATATAGATACTATTATGCCACAACTCAGAATTTTTTCCTCACTGGCAACCGCTTATGCCAAACTGGATAAACTAACCAACGCCATTGCGATGCAGGAAATGGCCGTCGCAGCAGCTTGTGTACAATTCAATAGTGATAGTCCCCTGGCAAAAGAACAGGCTCAGGTCCTGCGGGATTTGTTGGCAAAAAACAAGGAATTTACTTCCATGAGGAATCTGGAGGACCGGTTCAAACTCCAACCGTTACCCCTTCAAAAAGGTGAAAAATAGTTATTCCAAGTTACGCAGTAGGAGTGTTTTTTTACAATTTATTGGTCAATTATGGGACCAGGATTGCCGTTTTTCCTGGGAATTTGGAGTAAGTCGAGTTCAAAACGGCTTGTAGTCCTGACCAAGTTACTTGATTTTTACCCCCCACGCCTGCAAAGATAACAAGGGTGTTTGAAATTGTTCGCTGGATCCCTGGAGGGGATTTGTTTTTTCCGATTTTTGCAAGCTTATTTGAAAAATCCCCGGGGAAAACCATGTTTTCATTTCCCCAATGCGTACCATGGGTTAAATGGCAATTCGCAAATTTGGCTTGTGGGATTTGGTAATTTAATACCCATGGGTTAGGCCCAGGGGACTTCATGACCAATCCCCTCGGAAAGGGCTCTTTCCAAAACGGCTTGACCAAGGCAAACATCCGAAACCGCCAGTCCTACACCCTTGAATAATGTTATTTGGTCTTCTGAGATTCTGCCTTCATAGCGTCCCACCAGCAAGGGCCCCAAATCGTGAATGTCCCGCCAATGGAGTTCCCCGGATTCTATCGGTTCCACCAAATCCCCCGCCTCCAGCCTGGCACTTTCCCTATGGTCCACCACCACCAAGCCTGTTTTTTTGAATACATTGGGGTGAACTTCCACCTTACCTAAAAAGGTGGCGCCCATGGCATTGATATGGGCTCCGGGAGAAATCCACTCGGCCTCGAGGATTGGTTCCCGGGCGGTTGTGGCAAGGAGAATTAAATCCGCTCCTTTTACCGCCTCTTTTGCACTATTTACGGCATGAACTTCAAGCCCGGTCTCCGCCGCCATCTCCCTTGCAAAGGATTCGCGATTTTCCCGGGTTGGCGAAAAAACCCTCGCCACTTTCAGGTTGCGAACCAAGGCCGCCCCCCGAAGTTGCATTCGCGCCTGGGTTCCGGAACCCAGTATACCAACCGTTTGGGCATCCATTCTGGCCAGGGTTTTGATCGCCACGGCCCCGGAAGCCCCACCACGCATTTGCTCAAGATGTCCGGCCTTCATAAAACTGGTTAGTCCACCCAATTTGGCATCAAACAACGCCAACATGTTTTCGGGGCGGGACTTACGATGGGTCGTCAGTATTTTTACCCCAAGGGCACCCATACCCTTGGCTCCGCCTAGCATGGCGTAAACATGAACATGATCCGTTTGTCCCCGACTTCTCGGGGTGTTGGTAGCCTCTTCCAAACCAATTTTTCGAAACGCCTTTTCGACCACCTCCAACGCCAGTCTCCAATCCAATAGCCTTTGGACATGACATTCGTCGACAAAAAGCGCCATGGAAATGCCCCCTAGGTTGGGATCAGGAATCACTGGAAAACTAAGGGGTGGTTGCCAACCACCGGGCCAAACGCCTTAGTCCCTCTTCAAGTTGTGACCGACTTGCCGCAAAACTCAACCGTGCATGGCCCGGGGCACCAAACGCGGAACCTTGGACCAGGCAAACCAAGGCATGGTCCAATGCTGCCTTGCAAAATTCTGTGTCCGAAAAAAATGGACCTCCGGTAACCGCTTTGCCAAATGTTTCTGAAATATCAAAGAAAGCATAAAAAGCCCCATCAGGAACAAAACAGCGAATCCCGGGAATTTCATTCAACCCGGAACAAACCAGATCCCGCCTGGCCTCAAATTCTTTTACCATTGGAACCAGAAATCCCTGTTCCCCAGTCAAGGCGGCTCGTGCCGCTTCCTGACTTATACTGCAAGGATTGCTCGTTTCCTGGCTTTGGATATTTCCCATGGCAGAAACAACATGTTTGGGCCCAATTGCCCATCCGATGCGCCACCCTGTCATGGCATAGGTTTTACTCACCCCACTAATGGTAATGACCCGTTCGGCCAAGGCTGGATTCAGGGTGGCAAAACAGGTTGCCTTTGCGTTGCCAAACACCAATTTCTCATATATTTCATCGGAAATAACTCCGATATTCCGGCCCACAACCACCTCGGCAAAATCGATTAGTTCCGCCCGAGTATAAACTGCCCCGGTTGGGTTGGAGGGGGAATTGAGCATCAGGAGTTTGGTTTGCGGGGTAATGGCCCTTTCCAGTTGGTCCCGGGTCATTTTGAAACCATCATCCAGGGTGGTTTGCACCAACACTGCGGTTGCACCGGTCATCTTTACCAGGTCACCATAGCTAACCCAGTATGGGGTAGGAATGATCACCTCATCTCCTGGCCCAACCAAAGCCGCCAAAGTGTTGTGAATGGATTGCTTGGCCCCCCCGGAAACAATTACCTGCTCTGGGGTAACCAAAAGTCCGTACTCGGACTCATACCAGGAAGCAATGGTTTTACGCAGTTCGATTGTCCCCGACGCAGGGGTATAGCGGGTTTTTCCTTGTGAAATGGCAAGGTTTCCCGCCTCGCAAATAAACTTTGGAGTGGGGAAGTCGGGTTCCCCAACACTAAAATCGAGTACATCCTTGCCTTCGGACTTGAGTTGCCTTGCCCTTGCCGCTGCCGCCAAAGTTGCCGAAGGTTCCACCCCGGCCGCCATCTTTGAAATCCCTAACATTCCGTTTTCCACCTGGTATTCCTGCTCAAATTCCTACCTTGGGATTCTACGATTTCGGGCCTGTTTCGTCCCCTTGGGTCATGGATTGGGATTTACCCCCAATCCACCTATTCGTGGAAGGATTGCCCGTAACAACCCCTCCGCTTTGTGCAAAGTCTCTTCGTATTCCTGGGCAGGAATGGAGTCTGCGACGATGCCCCCCCCTACCGGAAACTGGACCCACCCACCCTTGGCGGTAAAGGTCCGAATAAGGATGTTCGTATCCATTTGTTGGTTGTCCCCCAACCAACCCAACGACCCGCAATAGGGACCCCGGGCAACCGTTTCCAATTCGGTAATGATCTCCATGGCCCGAATTTTTGGGGCCCCCGTCACCGAACCGCCGGGAAAAGTGGCCCGAAGCAAATCACCGGGCTTTTTATCCTCTCTCAGGCGACCCCGAATCACACTTACCAAATGGTGAACTGTCCTGTAACTTTCCAATCGGCAAACCTCATCCACCGAAATGGACCCCGGTCGGCAAACCCGTCCCAAATCATTTCGCATCAAGTCCACGATCATCACATTTTCCGCACGATCCTTGACACTCACCAATAACTCCCTCGCCAAAGCATCATCTTCCGCGGGTGTTGTTCCCCGTCTGCGAGTCCCTTTGATTGGCCTTGTTTCCACCCAACCTTCCTGCCCAAGGCGCAAAAACCTCTCGGGCGAAGCACTCGCCACAACCGTATCACCCAGGTCCAAATAACCGGCAAAGGGAGCAGGATTGACGCGTCTTAGGGTCAGGTAGAGTTCCTCCGGGGCAACTTCCAATCTGCTCAGAAGCCTTTGGGCCAAATTGACCTGAAAACAATCCCCGGCATGAATGAATTCCACCACCCTGGCCACATTTTCCTCAAAAGTGGATCGCCCTATGGGACTATAGACAACAAGGTCAGGATAACGGGGTAACCGGACCGAAACCCCATCAAATGGACCAACTTCAACCAAACTTCTCCTGGGAAACCCAGCCGTCCCGTCCGGCCGCACACTCATCATGTCAAGAATCAAGGCAGAGGCCCTGGCTGGTCGATCCGATTCCGTTTCGGCACTTTTTCCGGAACTAATGACAAAACATTGCCCCTCCTCGTGGTCCCAGGCCACAATGGTATCGTAGGCACCCGCCCAAAAGTCAGGTGTTTCAAATTCGTCATGCAAGGCCTTGGGGAGCTGCTCAGTGGTTCGACCCAGTTCATAACCCAACGAAAAAATCCAGCCTCCCTGAAACGGAGGCAGGCTTGAATTCAAATCGGGTTTGGAATGCGGGGATTGTTGGTTTTCCCAAAGTTGCCACGGGTCATCGGAAAAGGAATTGGTTCCTCCCACTGAAAAACGGCCTACCCGGCCGGAAATGACTTTCCAGGGGTCCTTTGCCATATACGAATATCGACCCAATCCATGGGGATTTGCGGCACTATCCAGCCAGGCGACATGCGGTTGCCCAGCCAGGATCCTGAACAATTCCTCAGGTGTAGGCCCATTAACCCATGGGCAAACCCAAACCTCTCCAAACTGCGAAATCAAAGGATTTCCCTACTACTTCGATTTTTAAGATGGTTTTTTTCTGGATTGGTCAGGTATCCCCAATTGAGTGCGGAATCCTGGCGATAATGTTTGCCAAGAGTCAAAGCGGTAACCGCTTTGGCCATTTCATACCCCAAATAAAACGCATGGGAAGGCGTGATGGTTTCGATTTCCTGAATCTTTTCAAAAAGTAGGAACGGGTCTACTCCGCCAAAACGAAAATGTCCGTTCATTACTTCGATACTGCCATTTTCGGCAAACATCCGGATGTTTTTGTCCGTCAGACAACCGGCAATTTCATCCAAGGCACCCGGTTCGGTTATCCGCTTTTTTGACTCACCGGCAACCACCAATCCCTCATCAAGGCGTTTGGGGACAACCCCTTCCTTTATACTGTGAAACACCACTCCCCGGATACGATTACATTCCTGTACAGCGTTGTGGCACCATCCTGCAACCTCAGTGGTTAATATGCTGTTGATGCTCCATTCCTGGCAAAGTGCCAATAAAAGAAAATTCACCCCAGAGGAATCGACTTGGGTCATCTCGGTGAGATTGCCAATTCCCATCATCATGTCGGCATTGGGAAATCGCTGCCGGGTTTCCACATAACGCAAAAGTGAGGCACCAAAACCGTGACCAATCGGTTCGAGGATTGGATCAAGCCTGAGGGCAATGCCTTTGGAAAGTAAAATATCCGCCGTATTCCAAAGAGTGGCCATTTCTGCGGGGTGGTCAGGAATGGCCACCACTTCTACTCCCCAATCTGGGGCTTGTTCCAAATTGGAATGATTCACGCTAAGGACAAGTTCCGCCCCTGCGGCCACCGCGTTTTTTACCTCTTTTGAATCAAAACTATCAATCGAAACCCGATTCCCATCATCCATTAGGGCTTTTACCGCATCACTCACCCCAAGCCATGGCCCCCCGGGATCCAACCCCAAATCGATCATGTCTGCGCCATGACTGCGGAGGATTTGAGCTCTGCTCTGGATTTCTTTCAGGGAAAGGGTCTGGGCATGGTTGATTTCCGCCAGGATCTGGATGGAGTGGCGGGACAGGTCCGGTGGGTTTGCCGAAAATTTGAAAAACTCCGGCAAGTCCCGGTAATCTTCAGGGCCCCTTTCCACCCGGGTGGCCCATTTTTCCCTAAGTGTCTGGAGATTGCCTTGGCAAAGGCCAGGGATAATAATGCGAATGGTGCCCTCGCCTGGGGTGTGGTGACGACCAATCCAATCAACCGTTGCCAAAGAAACCACATTGATAGGGAGGACAATTACAACCGGTTCAAATTCAACGATTGGGCCCCACTGCCCCACCAGTCGCCACAATGCCTTTTCCGCCAATCTGCCTGTGAGCAGTTCCACACGGGCAATTGTCATCGTCTAAGGTCACCTTGGTCCCTATAGTCAGTTTAGGGCTTGGGGTGGCGGAGTTCACCCCAAAATGAGGCCCAAGGGCAACTGTGGCTGTTTGAAAGCCGGAATGGTCCTTGCCACCCAATGTTTGCCTCAAACCCCGCCTTTTTCCTTCCATTCCTTGCTGATTTCAAGGCCTAAAATGCAATACCATACCCTGTTCCGCTGTTTGTTTCTGTGCATGAGTTGGTTATTGGTCCAGGCAATGGTCGAGGCACAAGATCCCTTGCTGGTGGCAACCACCGAGGCCCTTAGCCCTGCGGAGGAGTTGAAAGCACTCAAAGTTCCAAAAGGATTCAAAGTTCAACTGGTAGCGGCCGAACCCGACATTCACAAGCCCATGAACCTTGCATGGGATGATCAAGGGAGGCTCTGGGTAACCTCCACGCTGGAATACCCCTATCCCGCCAAGGATTTGAAAACAGCCCGGGACAAAGTCCATATCCTTTCCGATTTTGACGAACAGGGCAAAGCCAGAACGATAACCACCTTTGCGGAAGGCCTCAATATTCCCATTGGCCTGCTACCCCTTCCGGGATCAAGTCCCCGCCGGGCCCTTGTTTTTCACATTGGTGAAATCATGCTTTTGGAAGATACCAACGGCGACGGCCGGGCAGATAAACGGACAACCATTCTCAAAGGCTATGGGTCAAGGGACACCCACGGCATGACCAATGCCTTTACCCATTCCCCGGACGGTTGGATTTATGCCACCCATGGCTTTGCCAATGAATCGGAGATTCGGGGAACAGATGGCAGAAGCCTCAAATTGCAATCGGGCAACACTTACCGCTTTCGTCCCGATGGCACAGGCCTTGAACAATACACCTTTGGCCAAGTAAATCCGTTCGGTTTGGCGATGGACGAATGGGGCAATTTATACACAGCCGATTGCCACACCCGACCCGTTTATGGACTCCTTCGGGGCGCCTATTATCCCAGCTTTGGCAAACCCCACGATGGCTTGGGTTTCGGCCCTGAAATGTGCAAACACGACCACGGTTCCACCGGAATTGCCGGTTGCCTGATCTATGCGGGATCGCAGTTTCCCAAGGAATTTCAAGGCAATATATTTTTGGGAAATGTGGTTACCAGTCGAATCAACCGCGACCGCATTGATTTCCGGGGCTCGTCTCCTGTCGCGGTGGAACAGCCGGATTTGGTGGTTTCCAAGGACGCCTGGTTTCGGCCGGTGGATTTGAAAACCGGGCCGGACGGGGGAATCTATGTCGCCGATTTTTACAACCGTATCATTGGCCATTATGAAGTCCCTCTGACCCACCCTGGCCGAGACCGGTTCCGGGGACGCATTTGGCGCATTGTCGCCGACAAAGAAAACCTTCCCAACCCCTCCCGGATGGGAGATTTAACCAGACTATCCACGGACGCCTTACTTGATTTGTTGGGAAATTCCCAAAGGGAACTCGCCATCCGGGCCAGCCATGTTTTGTTAGGGAAGGTCACGGTTCAAAACTCTGATGCCTTTCAATCCGTTTGGAATGCCGCCCTGGAATCCCCCACCCCGCAAGCCCAAATCCTGGCCCTTTGGATCGCCAGCAGAGTACCAGGTGTTGGAGAAAAACGGGATCAATTGATTCGCAAGAGCCTTGAATCCAAATCCCCCCTTGTGAGGGCCCATGCAATCAGGGTGCTTATGGAAAGCTCCAAGCCGAACCTGGAATTGCTTGATCAATTGCGAAAAACCGGTTTGACGGACGAGACCCCCATGGTCCGGCGCATTGCATCCGAAGGAATGGGTCGTTTACCTGGAGCGGGGAACATTGATCCCCTTTTGGAGGCAGCCCATTCCACCCCAAAAACAGACGACCACCTCACCCATGCTTTGAAAATCAGCCTGCGTAACCAGCTACTTCCGGGATTGGATGCCTGGAAAGAAGTCCAAAAGCCAGGCCGACCCGATTTCCAGCGAAAGCTGATCGCCCTGGCAAGCCTTGGCGTTCCTTCCCGGGAGGCGGCATCCTACCTTTCCCAACAGATCGACACCCTTGCTTCAAATGACGAATCCCTTACTTTGGCGTTCAAGCATATTGGGAGGTGGGGGGCCACCGAAGACCTCCGCATGGCTTCGAACGCATTGTCTGGCCCGACCTTTCAAAGAACAAACCTTGGTCTTCTCAGGGACTTGATTCAGGGACTTCGCGAAAGTGGACGCCCCAGTCCCGAGTTCGTTCAAAACCAGGCTGTTAAACTAACCCTCCTTGGCCTGGATGGCAGGGATCAGGGTCGAAAGGATAGCGCCATCCTCCTGGCTTCGGATTTGCAACTCAAACAGGCCGCCCCTACCCTTGAGAAAATCCTCCGAACCAAAGAACAGCCCACCCAAAGGCGGCTTGCCGCAGCCCAGGCGTGGTCGGCCATCTCCCTCGATTCAGCCTTTAGGGCGATGCTTGAACTCCTCTCTGATGCAACCGATGCTATCAATTTCAGGGAACAAATTGCAATCCAGGTGGGAAAGGTGCAACAACCGGGACTTTTGGACCAATTGCTCATCATCATGAAACCCCTACCCTATCGACTCCAATTGCCCACCACCCGTGAATTGGCGGCCCACCGTGGTGGCGCCCAGTTCGTTTTCAATGCCCTTTCCCAATCCCATCTTCCACCCCGGTTGGTACGGGATCGGGTGGTAGCAACCCGGCTTGAAGGGTCCGGAGTGGACAAAGCCAGGGACCTGGTAAAAAAATACGATTTGGCAGTCCCCCCCGGGGATGGATCTTTTGAAGTGCTGCTTAAAACACGGATGGCGATGTATTCCAAAGAGTCTCCCTCGACCGACAAAGGGAAGGAGCTTTTCACCAAACATTGCGGTAATTGCCATCAAATTGGCGGAATGGGGGCTAAAGTCGGTCCCCAGCTCGACGGTGTGGGATTACGAGGCCTGGAACGACTTTGTGAAGATATTCTCGACCCAAGCCGGAATGTGGACCAGGCCTTCAGGCAAAGTGTAATCGCCCTAAAAACGGGTCAAATCCAAACAGGCCTGGTTACGAAAAACGAAGGCAATTTGGTCATTCTGGTGGATGCAATGGGCAAGGATATTCCGATTGAACGATCCAACATTGAAGAACAAAAAGTAACCAACCTGAGTCCAATGCCGGCCAATTTTGCCGAGGCAATGAATGAGTCGGATTTCCGGAATTTGTTGGGATACCTGTTGGCCCAACGAATCGCCCCGGTGGTCGGGAAATAACCCCTAAGATTGTGCTTTAACCTGATAATCCGATCCATTCCCAACCCTCACCCAAGAATCCAAACCCTTGGGGAGTGTTGGTGACTGGGCCGTCTTGCCATAAAAAACAGGTAGTACCCCATGGAGGTTGAACCATGAGCCGCATAGCCAATATCGACCACTCTCAAATCACCGAAAATCCCAAATTGGACACCCACTCAAAAGCCCTCAAAGTCAATCTGGACAAGCGTCGCTATGGTACCTTTGCGGAAATTGGGGCCGGCCAGGAAGTAGTCCGATGGTTTTTCCGGGTGGGAGGTGCGGCCGGAACCATTGCCAAAAGCATGTCTGCCTATGACATGGCCGTTTCTGATGCCATCTATGGACCTTGTGATCGCTATGTGAGCCGGGCCCGGCTGGAGTCAATGCTCGATCACGAGTACCGGCTGAATATAGACCGGCTTGGGCCCCTGCGTGGCGAAAGTACCTCGTTTTTTTGTTTTGCCAACACCGTTTCCGCTCGCAATTTTCAGGGAACCAATGATTGCCACGGGTGGATGGGGGTTCGTTTCCAGATCTACCCAAGAGATCAGGAAAGCCAAATCATAATTCATGTAAGAATGTTGGATAATGAAAACCTGCTCCAACAGGAAGCCTTGGGCATTGTCGGTGTGAATCTTCTTTTTGGTGCTTTTTTCCTTCACCATGAACCTGAATTGTTGGTGGAGTCGCTGCTTGACAACCTTTCCACCCAACGCGTCGAAGTCGACATGATCGAATTTTCGGGCATCGGCTTCCGAACCGTTGATAACCGGCTTATGAGTTTGAAATTGGTACAGATGGGTTTATCCAAAGCTGCCATGTTTGACGCCTCAGGAAAGGTCCTTCAACCTAGCGAAGTGTTTCACAAGAAACCCATTCTGGTGGAACGCGGATCTTTCCGGCCCGTAACCAACACCAACCTGGATATGCTTCATTGTGCCAAGGAAAACTTTGCCAAATACCTACCCGCCGAGGATAAAAAAAATGTTGTGGCTGTGACCGAAATCACGATGCGCAACCTGCAAACCACGGATAACTTTTCCACCCGTGATTTTCTGGCCAGGGCGGATATGCTTGGTGCCTGTGGTATGACCGTACTCATTTCGGACTATTTCGAGTATTATCGTCTTGCCGCCTACCTCAACAACATGAACAAGGGCAAACGGATTGGTTTGGTGATGGGTGTACCCTCCTTGTTGGACCTTTTTGATCCGGTTTATTACAAAACGCTCGAAGGTGGAATCCTGGAATCGTTTGGAAGGCTATTCAAGAACGAACTCAAGCTCCTGGTATACCCCTACAAACCCGAGGGGTTGGACGAAGTTCAAACCGCATCCAACCTTACTTTTACTCCTGATTTGCAAAAGCTGTTTGGCTACCTTGTGGACAATCAGTGTATTTTTGACTTGGACAATTACGATCCTGCTTGTTTGCCAATATTTTCACGCGATGTAATCAAGAGGATCAAGGCGGGAGATCCCAGTTGGGAGAAAATGGTTCCTTCACCGGTTGCCAAAATCATCCGTGAGAGAAATCTCCTTGGTTACCATAGTCCCAATTCATCCCATTAAAAAGGTATTTTCCATGAAAAAATTACTCTGCCTTGCGGCCTTATTCCTTTGCTTTCAGGCGCGGCCCATCCAATCGCAGGAAAAACCCCGACCCATCCGGGGGCTTTTGGTTGTTGGTGGCTGTTGCCATGATTACAACACCCAAAAACTCATTTTAACCGAGGGGACTGCTGCCAGGGCAAGGATTGAATGGACCATTGTCCACCAGGGAGGGATTACGACCAATTCCCGTCTCCCGCTTTACGATGGTAATCCGGATTGGGCCAAGGGTTATGACATCGTGGTTCATAATGAGTGTTTTTCGGATGTGAAAGACCCCAAATATACCGAAACTATTCTCAAACCCCACCGGGATGGCATTCCTGCCATTATCATCCATTGTGCCATGCACTGTTACCGGGATGGAACGGGCGAGTGGTTCAAATTTTGTGGTGTAACCTCACACCGCCATGGTGGCCACTATGCTTTTGATGTTTCCAACAAATCCCCGGATCACCCTGTCATGAAGGGTTTCG
This sequence comes from Planctomycetia bacterium, assembly GCA_005808665.1. Classification (GTDB taxonomy): domain Bacteria; phylum Planctomycetota; class Planctomycetia; order Gemmatales; family Gemmataceae; genus SYLG01. The sequence continues at coordinate 12,745 of SYLG01000021.1, forward strand.
GACCGGGATGGAAAACGCCCAAGGGAGAACTGTATTGGATTTCCGAGCTCAAGGACACCGCTACTCCCTTGGCGGTTGCAAGAAACACTGAAAAAAATGTGGACGAAGTCTGTATCTGGACAAACCAATTCGGCAAAGGACGCATCCTTGGCACCACCATTGGCCACTACAACGAAGAGTTGGCCGATCCAAAATTCCTTGACATGTTGACCCGCGGCATTCTCTGGACAACGGCCAAAAATGAAGCCGACTATTTGCTAAAGTTCGACCCGACGAAGACGAAATTCCGTTGGGAAACCAAGGTAAAGCCCCCGGAAACCAAAGAGCCTCCCGTGGCCAATCCCGTCAAATAATTGGCCACGGAAATTCTATTTCAACCTGTTGGGCTTTTGGGGATTTTGGAAATATATCCGGGCGTTTTGAGTGGCACGGCCGGATACCACTATGTCTTTTAGTCCATCGCCATCAAGATCCCCAATGACCAGGTCTTCGACCGCAACCCCACCATCTTCCAGAACAAAAACCATCCATTGGGATGGATCTACCTTGTTGCGTCGATAGATGCGGACCCCCCGCCTTTTTCCCGGATTTTCGGAAAGATTATCCCGAATTCCAGCGATTACTTCATCCACCCCATCATTATCCAGGTCAGCAATACTAACGGCATGGCCCCATTTGAGTTGTTCATCAAGGACAGTTCTTGTCCATAATTTGTTGGGGTTCTGTTCATAGGCTACAATTTGGTTACCGTGCCAGGGTTCAACCGTGGCGAACATTTCGTTTCCGCTTGTATTTTTCCCCCTGGCAACCTCGCTGGCCCCCCGATTGGACGAGGGTTTTTCCTGATTGCCCGCATGCAGTGGAACGACTTTTCCCTCCAGCCCCTTTTTATTCAAAACCAGGCGACCCAGTCCCTCGTAGGAGGCTGTTATTACAAAAGGATCCTTTCCGGGTTCTTTGATTGGCAGGAAATTATGAACCACATGAAGGGACTGATCCAACGATTGAACCAACCAAGGGTCCGATTTCGGATTCGCTCCGGGTTTGAGCGATAATACCCGAACCGGCCGCCCATCCATCCAATTCGCTTTGGCAGACGCCTCATAACCCATCAAGGCAACCGCAATCACTTCAGGCTTGCCATCGCCATCCAAATCCGCCGTTTTAATCCGATGGATGGTGGGCTCTTCGGTAATGGGGGTTACCGTCCATTTTTCCCCCTCCTTACCCGGTTGCCGGAGCCATTGAATCGTTCCGCCGGATTTGGTGTTAAAGGGCTTCCAATCAGCGCCTACAACAAGGTCCAACCTTCCATCTCCATCAATATCCAGGGAAGTAATGCAGACCAAATCGGGTTTGGCGAAATCCCTGGCGATTTCCGTTGGCTTGAAATCCGGCCCATAAAAGGCAACGATTCGACGGCTATCCAGAATCAAAACATCGGCCTTCCCGTCACCGTTCAGGTCACAAATGTGGACCGCATAGCCTACCGTTAAATCCGATGCGATCTGCGAAACCCGCCAATCTTGCCTGTTAAATTGGGAAAAAAGGGCGGATGGTGCCAACAGCACCAGTAGGCTCAGTCCCAACACTTTGAACTTTAATCCCTTCATGGTTTTCACCCCTTGCTTATTTTCCGATGGAGGATTGCGTAATTGACCCGGGCATTTGCCCGACAAGCGGTCTTTCTGGCCAGGATGGCTTTTTCTCATTGAAAGGGATTTTCATGAAAGTTTCGAGATGGTTTGGAAAGTGTTTCCATTTGTTACGATTTGCTTTCATGGCTTTTCCCATGACTCTTATGGTGTTACCCTCCCTCGCAACAAGGGCAGAGGAAGCAGTTTCGACCAAGGTTGAACCCAGAAAGGCCGAGGAGGAAGGGTTTCTGAAATTGGATCAGGATAAAGACGGGTCATTGGATCAGGAAGAATTTGTTGTTGCCAAAGAGAAAATTCGGGAGGAATTAAAAGTCCATGTGATCGGCCTTGCCCGTTTCGACCGCCTTGGAGCCGGCGCCATGCCTAAACTCTTTGCCCGTTTGGATGCGGATAGTAATGGAAAACTTAACAAGGTCGAATTCGGTCATTTACGCAATTCATTGGTGGACCTCCTCAAAAACAGGGGTAGGTAAGGTTTTTCCCATCGTTATTTCCTTTCCCTGGGTTGGAAAAATGGAAAACGGTGCGGTGTGGTGGCAAGGGGAACGAGCCCTGGCATGGGTTTGATGCCAGGGGCTTTTGTGATCGCTACGATATTTGTATGGCACCAAACACCCAACCAAAACCGGGTTCTACCCTGGAATGGATTGTTCCCGCTGTTTTTTTATTGGTAACTTTGTGTTTTCCATTGAGCGGTGTCGTTGACTGTTATCCCTTGTCCGGTGCACCCATGTTCAATCAGGCCCCCCGTGTTTATTGCGAGTATAGGGCATTCGATGGCAAGGGGGCGGAACTCCCGCTCGACCTCCTTGGTCTGCAAAGAAATGATAATGGCAACCCTCCCGGACATGGCCACGGAAGGAAACCCCACTATTCCATTGATCGTCTAGGATCAGTTCCCAGCCCCGACCAAATTGAGGCAGGGGTTTTGAAACGCTTGAACGAGAATCAAATCAATGTACACGGGATGGTTAAGATCGAGATCAAGGTAATCCGGGACCTTGATGGCAACCAAATAGGGGAAGATCCCCTTCGGTCCCGCATCCAGGTGGTTCAAGTTCCATGATTTCCACCATGCAATCATGGCTAACCCAACGGCACCCGGCCACTTTTGGCAGGGTGTTTGAAGCATTCGTTGTGGTTTGGGCCGCTCTTCTATGTGGATACCTGCCAGCTACCCTGGAAACAGAACGCATTGTGGGAACGGATCCCAATGTTTTCGCCACGATTTTAAGCCCTTTTCGCGGCCCCATTTTGGCTCATCCCCTGGTAGAAACCGGCTTTGTAATTGGCATGTGGCTTTTTGGGGCACTTTGGCTTTGCCAACGGTGGGTACCCATTTCTCCATGGCTATGTGCCGTTTTTTTCACATTGGCGTGGGCTGTACGCCTGGAGAACATGGGGAAAACGATTCATGTCAGCCACTTGAGTGCGTTGATGCTTTGGATCCTTGCCTGGTGGCGGCAAACCACACTTTCCGAATATCTTAATGCAAGGAACCAACGGACACCATGGTCTGGACTTTATTACCCAGAATGGGTTTTTCAAACCTGCCTTGCAGCGACATGTATCTTTTATGGTTGGGCTGGGTGGAGCAAATTAATTGAAAGTGGGCTCGATTGGCCCAACGGCATTTCCATGCAGCTTTGGACGAGGCTCTGGGGCAACCCCCATTTTTTTGCCACCCAATGGATTTTGGATTCACGACCTTTGGCAACCTTTCTCCAGGCAATGAGTCTGACTTTGGAGGTGTTTGCACCGTTGGCCCTTTTGTCGAAATGTCGAATTTGGATTGGAATGGGCTTGGTTGGCATGCACCTTGGAATCGTTAGCGTTTTTGGCTGGGGATTTCATGGCAACATGATCATAATCGCCTTATTGATGTTGCCTTTTCGGAATTGGTTTGAAGAAGGCCAATTGAACCTGTTTCCCTTCCTAAACATCACAACAACAAAACCTGGAGCCGTTTCTTGATGAACATTGTCGTAACAGAAGCCCTGACCATGGGTGAAATTTCCTTCGAACCGCTTAGGGCCTTGGGGAACCTGATCATTCATGATGCCACACCCCAGGCGTTGCTTGTGGATCGATTGCAGGGGGCTTCCATTGCTATCATTAACAAAGCTAAAATCAACCAGGCAATTCTGGACCAATGTCCGACTTTGAAAATGATTGCCCTTACCGCCACCGGGCATGATTGCGTGGACAAGAAAGCCACAAAAGGCGGGGGGGTAATTGTCGCCAATGTACCTGAATATGGAACCCTAACGGTCGCACAATTCACATGGGCACTCATCCTTGAAATCGCGCACCGGGTAGGGGACCATGGCGCATTAAGTCAAACCGGGGCCTGGAGCAAAAGCCCTGTGTTTTGCCTGTGGAAAACACCCCAGGTGGAGTTGGCGAACAAGACCCTTGGTTTGGTTGGAGTAGGTAAAATTGGGGCCCAGGTCGCCCGGATCGGGACAGCTTTTGGCTTGAATATCATTGCTTTACCCGGTCCCTCCGGGCGCCTTCCCCAAGGGATTAGTGCGGTGTCAAGGGACCAACTCTTTGCTCAAGCAGATATCATTAGCCTTCATTGTCCTCTCAATGAAAGCAACCGACACCTAATCAATCAGGAGACTTTATCGAAAATGAAGCCTGGCTCTTGGTTGATCAACACGGCTCGGGGAGGCCTGGTGGATGACCAAGCCCTTCGGGAAGCCCTTTTGCAAGGGAGGCCCGCCCAGGCAGCGTTGGATGTCCTGATTACGGAACCTCCCCCCCTGGATCATCCCCTTTTCGGATTACCCAACTGCCTTATAACACCCCATATGGCATGGACCACCCAGGAGGCCCGCCAGCGGCTAATGGACGAAACCGTGGAAAACATCAAAGCTTACCTCCAGGGACAACCCCGGAATCTTGTAGGTTTGTAAGGCGCCAAGGGACCATCCAAATGACAATACAGATCCTTGTTGGTGTAATCATGGGTTCCCAAAGCGATTGGGACACCATGGGTCATGCAAGCACAACCCTTGATGATTTGGGGATCTCCCATGAAACCAGAATTGTCTCGGCCCATCGAACCCCCGATTGGTTGTTTGAATATGCCTCGGGGGCGGAAGGCCGGGGCCTTGAGGTTATCATTGCGGGAGCAGGAGGAGCAGCCCACCTGCCCGGAATGGCGGCATCCAAGACCATTCTTCCTGTTCTTGGAGTACCCGTGGAATCCCATGCCCTGCGGGGGCTTGATTCACTTCAATCGATTGTGCAAATGCCTGCCGGAATTCCGGTGGGAACCCTAGCCATCGGTAAGGCGGGGGCAATCAATGCCGCCCTGCTTGCCGCCGCCATTTTAGGGGGAAAATATCCCCATTTTCGCGAAGCGGTAAGGCGCTTCAGGGAAAACCAAACCCGAACTGTCCTGGAGGAAGGAGACCCCAGAAGCAGGTTGACCAAATGATTTGTTATCGGGTTAAAGGTACCTGGTTGACCTTCGAAGGCCCAAAAAATCCTGTTTGCTGGATTTGTCCTTGGGTATTGGTTGGGTTTCCTTGAGAAGGCCTCCCTATTCCGGTTTGCTGGATTTGTCCTTGGGAAGGGGTTGGGTTGCCCGCCTTGGGTAAAGCGGGTTGCCCTGTTGGAACCAATCCGACAGGTTGAATTTCTCCCATTGGTTTTAAGCTTGAATTTCCCTGGGGTTGTTTGGGAAAGGGAATGGCCACTACGGGCAGGCCAGAACGAATTTGTGGCGCCGAAACCCCGGTTTTTCCTCCCACTGTGGTAATGGGTTGAGACTTTTCGGTGTTGACCCCAAGGATTTTGGCCACCGCCGATTCAGGATGGGTCATAGTGATTGGCCCACTATCGGTATAAAGGGCAAATCCGTTGGTTGTTTGATATTTCACCTTGAGTTGAATGCGATGGTAGGATTCAAGGCAAGTACTCCAAGGCAGGTAAATCGTGTATCCAAAACCAATCGGGTCATTTTTTCCCAATCGATTCAAAGTCTTCGCATCGATTTGCCACTGTTCCAGGTGAACCGGTTCGGGACTTTGTGAACCGGTCACATCATAAAGGTCTACCACCAACGACCCATTTCCCTTGAGTGGCTTCCCAATTTCATTTCCAAAGAGATAAAGCCTTCCGCCAATACCTGGAGCACTCATGCCCCCCCTGGCTGGATCCGCACTAAACAGGACCTCCGGTTGCCAGGTTGTAACCACCTGGCAGGGGGTTTCATGTTTGGACAGAAACGAGGTATCCAGGGTGGGAAGCGTAACGCATCCTACCATTCCAAAGGCCATAACAAGGCCCAAGGCAGCACCAAGGTTGATCCGGACTTTTTGCCGACATTGGACCGTTTTCATGGAGGTGACTCCTTCACCAATTAGGGCCACATCCATGGCCAAACCGCAGAAACAAACCTATTGGGCCTATTCGCCTTGTCTACGCATATCGGAAACCTGGGGTGCCGGTTGCAACCTTGGCAAGACAACCCCAGGCCTTTGATTTCCAGGGACTCCCAAGCTTGGACCATCCACAGTTATCGATCCAACGGTGGGGGTTTCGTTTTGGCGGCCACTGGTTGCCGTGACCGGTTGATTCCACATGGAGAATTGGTTCCCTGTCGCCGGAACTAAAGGCCCGGAAGAATAATTCCCTCGGGAAATCTCCCCGGATGCTCCGGTCGGCTTGTTGGGTATGGAGTTGGGAAGGCTTCTGGGTTGGGGCAATTCCTCTCCACCCAGGCGATGCCTTGGGGGAATTTCTTCACCGGAAGGTCTTCGGCCCTCTTCCGGAGTCCCGGTACCTGCCGGCGGAGTTACGGGAGGGGCACCATTGACCCCAGGGGGCCCAAAGAGGTTGGGGAATAATCGCTTCTTGGTGGGTTCTGCCGGAATCGTTCCATCCACATCCCCAGGAGGTGGAAGAATGGGTTGCATTCCCGAAGGCCCATGGGCCTTGATCACATCCCCAACCAACCAACTCATGCGTGAGGCTTCCATTGCCAAGACCCGGTCGGCCTCAAGGCGATTGCGCACCACATGGGGGGTTAGGATGACTAGCAATTCCTGGCGTTCCTTGAATTGTTCGCGATACCTGAAAGCGGTCCCAATCAAAGGTAGATCTCCCAACCATGGGATCTTGCGTTCTGCCTTTTCATCAACCTTGCGAATGAGCCCACCGATGGCAACCGTCTCCCCATCCTGGGCGATGACGGTGGTTTCGACGGTTTGGGTATCGACCTGAAACAGGTCGATAGCGGGGGAGCCGTTGGACCCGGGGAGTTGTTGGCCGCTCGGAGAAGCCTTGGAAACCTGGGGAGCAACGCGCATCACCACCTTGCCATCAGGAGATATTTTTGGGGTTACGACCAGCTCCACACCCACGGGAACATAACTGATGCTTTGCTGGGTAACGCCTACTGTGGCGTTACTGGCACTGATTAGTGGGAAATTGGATCCCACAAACACCCGAGCTTGCTGGTTGTCCATGGTGGTCACCTGGGGACGACTGAGGATGTCGATTCGTCCCTGGGTTTTCAAAGCACGAATCAACAGGTTGAATGAATCCGAGGCGGCGGAAAACACCAATCCTCCAGACCCCAATCGTTTGCTATTGCGACCCACATTGAGGGAGTTGACCCCCTGGAAGCCGACAATACCAGGTTCATAAGTACTATAAGGGTAAGGTGCGGCCCCGATAAAATAGTTCCCTGGGTTGGCAATGGTCCCTGAGGTCTGGTTGACGGTTACACCCGTGGGCAAGGGAATCCCATTGGGTTGGCCTGTCAAACCAACCGTACCTACTGACCCAATGGAAGGAAGTATTCCCCGTTGAAAAAGGACCGGGCTTTGGAGGCCGATTTCCACCCCAAACTCTTCGCCACCGGTTAACCGGACCTCGGCCATCATCACCTGAATGACAACCTGGGGCTGTTCAGAATCCAATTCGTTGACAAGTTTGGTGATTTCGCCAAACCACCGTGGGGAGGCAGAAACAAGCAACTTGTTGGAAATTGGCTCGGGAACAATCACCACCTGACGATCCACCTGTTGGTAGTTACTTAGTTGTTGGCCCTGGTCCAAAACATCAAGGGATGTGGTCAAAAAGGTGTTAAGAGCGGTGGCAACATCCGCTGCGGTTGTGTTTCGCAACATGAAGATTTCGTTTCGCCTTTGCTGGATGTCAAATTCATCCAATCGGGCAATAATTGCTTCAATCGCTTCCATATCGGATCGACTGCCTGCGACGATGATGCTGTTGGTCCGTTCATCAACCCCCATGCGAAGGTCAATAATGGGTGCGCCTGGTTGACTTGACCCTCCCAGGGAAATTTGCAAACCTCGACCAATTGCATTTGTCTGGGAATTGGCACCCTGATTACCGACTCCCAAGCCACCAAAGGCGGGGTTGGCCCCTTGCTGTTGCCCGGTCCGCCCAGCACCACCCGTGGTGGAACCAGAAGGATTAAACAGGTTCTGGATGGTTGTTGCTAGGGAGGTGGCATCGGCCTTCTTTAAGGGAAAAATGTTGATTTCCGCCCGGGCTGCAGGGGGAACATCCAACTCCTTCAACAGCGAAATGATCAGTTCAACGGACTTTTCCGGAGCGGAGATAATCAAACGGTTGGTCCTGACATCCGCTGTAATATGAATATCCTCAAGGACCCCTGATTCGATGGCCTTACCGTCTTTGTCCCGGTTAACAATTCTCAAGGTCTGGGCTTTGGTGCCCGTGCCGCGCACTGCGGTTGTGTTGGTGGTATTTTGTTGTCCCCCACCAAAGAAGGCTGCAAATCCACCCCCGCCTTGCTGTTGGGTTCCAGTACCTGGTACCGCAATCCCTTGCTGGATCGCCCCATTGATCATTGTGGCAAGCTCTTCCGCAATGGCATACTTAAGGGGAAATACCCGTAATTCATTTACCGCTTTGGAGACATTGGAGTCCACTTTTTCGATAAGTGCCTTGATTTCCTCCAAGTCTGCCGCCGAGGCTTGGACAAAGACCGTATTGGACCCATCATCTGCGGTCACCCGAACCTGGTTTTGAGCGGTAGCTTCGCCTGGGAACCGATTGGCGTAAAAATTGGTAATAAGGGTGGCAACCCTTGAGGCAGGGGCCCTTTGCAATTGAAAAGGAATGGCTCGGGACGCTTCGGAATTGGGTTTGTCGAGTTTCTTGAGATCAGCCACGATCTCTTCCATGCGTCCTTTGGGGGCTGCGACAAAGATCGCATTTTGACGGGGAACGGGAATGAGGATTACACTTCCCAATTGCTGTTGGCCTTGGGCTCCCTGCTGGGGTTGTTGCCCCCCAAAGATTGCTCCAAAGGGGAAACCACCCCCCTGGGGTTGGGCCTGAGGTTGACCCGGTTGGCCCCCCGGTTGGGCCTGAATGGCACGAGTATTCCCGGTTGCACTAACCACCACAGCCCGGTAAAGCTGCGAGAATGTCGCCGCTATGCTGGTGGGGTCACCATAGAGCATGGGGACCAACAGTATCTGGAAATCCGAGGCCACGCCGTTTTTACGGATGAACTCAATGATTTTGATGACCGCCTCAATGTCGGCGGCATTGTTCCCGCTTAAAACCAGAACCCCCAACTGGCTCAAGGATTCCACGGTAACCGATTCTTTTGGACCGGCAACATTGTCCGCCCTGCTCGTGACAGGGGGTTGAAGAGCTACAGGAGCTTGGCCCGGAATGGTTTGTAACCAGGTAACATTCTGGATACCATTCTCGGCGATTACCCTTGCCGGGGTTGGATCCTGCCTTGGGTCGTAAAGCGGGGATTGCCCAAAACCTTCTGGTCCGTTGTTGTTTTGTGTCCTTGGGTCATCCATGACCGCTTGGACGAAAAAATCCGGATTCCCTGGATCAGTCAACCTGACTTGGGGACTGGGGGCTTCTTCCGCCCGTTGAGGAGGCCTGCCGCCCCCACCACCGCCACCACCCCTGCCACCGAATCCGCCCATGCCACCACCGCCGCCGCCCCGGCCACCGAACCCACCCATGCCACCACCACCCATGCCACCGCCACCCATGCCACCGCCACGGCCGCCGAAACCACCACCACCCATACCGCCACCGCCCATGCCACCACCACGGCCGCCGAAGCCACCACCCATACCGCCAAAGGGTGAACCACCGGCCCCACCCAAGGCTCCAGAAGCCGCAGGTCGGGTGGATGTCCGGCCCTGAATGGCATCAATCGCCTGCTGAACAAGAGCGGGATCAATACCGTTTACCTGAACCACCCGGACCACCTTGGAATTGTTCGGTTTGGCAGAGTTTTCCATGTACTCGACCAATTTGGAAATGTCCTCGTAAAGGGTTTGGGGGCAATAAAGCAGGAGGCTATTGCTTTTTTCGTCCACCCCAATGCTTAGGGAAACGCGGTTTCCTCCTTGTTGTCCACCACCCCCGCCGCCAAAAGGGAAACCCATCCCGGGAAAACCACCGGCCGAGCTGGATGCCCCGGATGCTTGGGTCAACCCCCTGAAAACATCCTGAATGGTTCGGGAGGCATCGAGAGCGTTAATGTTTTCGAGTGGACCAAGGACCCAGGTCTTCGGAACCGCAAGAGAATCACTCTCGCCTGAATCGAGGGCTTTTTCCAAAAGCTTTTTGATGGTAATAATGTCCAGTTTGCTTGCCCGGATCAAAAGCGTGTTACTGGTGCTGTCGGCAACGACCCGGATGCGATTGGGAGTTGCATTGGTAGGGGTTGATCCGCCGCCACCAATACCGGCAAAGCGAAGTAATGGGCTGAGCCCACCCAGCATTCCTCCTGCTCCCCCCGCCCCTTGGGCCTGGGCTGGACCATTGAATGCTTCCTCAAGAACTTTGGCCACCTGAGCCGCACTTGCTGTTTTCAGGCGAACGATTTCGAAATCCCCTTCGTTGGAGGGGGCCGAGGTCAAAACCCGGACGAGTTCCTGGGCAAGGTTCAGGGTCTCCTCATCATCGCAAGAAAGGAGAACGCGATTTCCCAAGACAGAGATCTTCAAAGGGGCATCTTTGCGGCCGGGAAGGTCCCTTCCCACCAACCGGGGCTGAACCAGGGGTTGGGTGGGCAAACCCAATTGCGGTTGGGTTGGGACAGCGGAAGGTTGCTGGGGAACCTCTTGGACCTGGGCATTGACAAAAGCAAAATTCCCCGGGTTGGGAAGCGATACTTCGGGAATCCCGGGGGCATCGGTGTTCTTTTTCGGGGTCGTCATGGGAATGCGCTGGAAGGGGGGGACAGGATTCACCGGACTTGCGGGCCCACTTATGGTTGGGTTAATCAGCCGAACCGGGTTTGCCCGCATCTGGGGAAGCATTCGCTCCAAGGATTCGGCAAGGTCCGAAGCACTCCCTTTATCAATATTCAGGATCCTGAGGTTCCCCGATCCCCCAATGCCATTCGCCCCATTAAGGGCTTTGATGATCTGTTCGACTTCGAGTACCTGGTCAGCAGGTCCACGAATAATGATCGCATTGCGATCAATGGAGGCCTCAAGGTAAGGCGCCCCCGACCTTGCATCACCAAGCATTCCTTTAAGCGTTTCCACCACCACGGTGGGGTTCAAAGCACCCACAGGCAATAGTGAAGTTCGGACTCCCTTTTCGGTGCCGGACCCAAGGATTTGTTTGGCAATTTCCATTTGATCATCAGGCGTTGCGTAGACAATCATGGTGTTCGGATTCGCCGCACTGATGCGAACGACAGGACTGGTTCTGTAAATTTCGGTAAGGGTCTTGGCCAAAGCATCCGCCGTCCCGGCAGGAACGGTATATTGTTTGATGAAAGGGTTTCCCGAGATAAAAGGAAGCTGGCCCGGGGCACCCACATCAATCCTTTTCAGGACATCCCTGGCTTGAGCCACTTTGTCCGCCGGACCGGTAACCAACACCGTATTGGTGCGATCATCTGTGGTGATGTTATGTGCCCTGGACCTTCCGGTGGTGGTACCCAAAACCCGGCCTGACCTTGGGTCAACCATTTGTTGACCAGGAGGGGCCGCAGTCATGAGTTTTGGGTCTCCCAGCAAGTCCTTGAGGATTCGTTCTGCCTCGCGGGCCTTGATAAATTTGCATTCATGATTCAGACTTTCCGCCTGAACCTGGTTTTCGTTTTGCTCAATATCGCGGACAGTTTTGCGGATGCGCTTGAGGTTGGCAACAGTGTCCTGAAGGATTAGTTGGTTGGCCCGGGTCATGGGAACCACTTCCCCAAATGGCCCCATCATTTTTTTGATTTCGGGGGCAACATCCTCCGCCACCAGACTGGTTAGGGGTAGGACAATGGAAACCATTTCTGTGTTCCCCCTGCCATCCAATTCCTCAAGGTTAATCCGCGGGAGAATCGAGGGATCGATTTTTTCGTCTGCGGGAACCAAAGTGAAAGATCGTTCCCGCCGAATCAGGTAAAATTTCTGGGTTTCGCTGTTTGCAAGGAGGGCTTCGTTGATAATGTCAATCACTTCAGGAATGGTATAAAGCTTTCCCGGAGGACCCTGGAAAGTAAAGGTTCCAGAGGGTTTGTAAGTGGTGATAATGGGAAGGTCGGTTTGATTGGTCATCCATTCAAAAACCCCGGCCCAAGGCTTGCTATCAAAGGCAAAAGCCACCTTTTTACCCCCAAAAGGCAGCAGGGCGGCTGGCACCTGGGGGGAAGCCGGGGGCGTTGTTCCTGAAAGCGGAATGGGAGCCAGGCGGTTTTGGGGCACAACCGCAGGTGTTCCCGGAAGGGGCAGAGTGCCTGTTTGATTGGGAACCAATTCAGGAGGTGCAGCTACCGGTTGGGCAACCCCTGCAAAAGGGGGAAGGGTGATGGTTTGAGCCACCAAACTGGGATGACAATAGGCCAAAGCCCATGCCACCACCCATGCTTTTTTGCTTCCAAGCACCCTACGAATTGGACGACCAAATGAATGAGGAAGGCCCATGGTGAACCCGACTTTCTAGCACCGTTTCCCCCGATTTTGTGCCCAAGGAATGCACCCAATCAGAGAGAACCCAGCATGTTCATAATATCCCTACATTGGTTAAGATCGGCAAAGTTTCACCAGATTCTTATTAGAAATTTCTCAATAATCCGAAAAAACAGACTGGGGGCTTTGGAGAAGATTGTTGCAAAACCCTGTTTCGTGAAAAGCCCTGCTTTTGAGCTTCTTGGCGGTTCCAAGGTGTCCAAGGTTATTTGGGTGCCACCTTCGGTTTGGGAGGTACCAATTTTTCTAAACCCAGCTGCTTTAGCTCTTCTTTTTCCATGGGGGTGTTCACCACCGGGAAAAAAGTCTCGCCACAGCGCATTAGGTATAGTTCCCCATCTGCTTGAAATACAATGTAGGCCGGATCAATATGCAAAAGCTTTGCTTTTAGCATCGAGTTGTCATACTTATCTTTAATCGTGAAATCTGCCCAAGCGGCAGATGTACGCAATTTGGTTTCCCGGCCTCCCCGGTTTTGATCATAAACATAGGCTTCCCACCGACGGCCATCGCCCGAAATCGTGGTTAACTTGACACCGGATAGGACCTCCTCCCGATCTTCTTCCGGGCCACGAACCACCGAAGGGGGAGGTGGGGGCGGGGAAGGTGGAGCCGGGGGCGGGTCGTCCGGGGGGAAAAACGGGTTGGCGGAAGCCAAAACAGAGTAATCGCGAGGATTGCTTGCCAAGACCATTTGATCGGATAAAGAACTTTTCGCCTCCTTTGCCAATTTATCCGGGACCAAAGGATTGTTTTTCAAGGCCCCAGGGACCATCAACCCTTCCACGGTAAGGAGGATTTTGAGGTCGGATTTGGTTTGGGCCTTTTTGGCGTTTTCAATTTTCATGGAGGGGACATGGTGTAACAGGGGTACCCGGTGCAACATCTCCAAAAATACGCCTAGATCTTCCAACCTGCCCTGGGTGCTAATCTCAAAGGAGATTGGTTTGTAAGCGTCCTTTTTGCCCTCCTTGAAATCCAATTTGGGTATGGATTGGGTGGTAAAGGACCTTCCGACGGAAACAACCGTATTATTGGGTTTGAATCCACTATTGGTCAAAAGGTCCCGTAAAAGCGTGGAATAGTCCATCCTCACTGAAGCCAAATGGGCATTTTGGGCATCCGCCCCTGGCTTTTCCGCCACCGGAAGACTCAGTTTTCGCCAACCCTGCAAGCGGGGATGGAGTTTCAGGATGGAGGCAACCTTGTTGCTCTCTTTTTCCAAATCCGATTCGAGGCGTCCCACCTCGGTTTCCAGGGACTCCACCTGGGTATGAAGGGAAGAAATGGGGGAATAAAAACCGTAATAAAATCCCCCGCCTCCGACCCCGAAAACCATGAGGCATCCCAGGATAAGTGCCAGTGTTTTTTCTCTGGGTGTCATGATTTGGCCCCCTTTGGACCTTTGGAGGAATCATTGGTTGGTGCCTCCTTGGCAGGACCCGATTGGGACGAGTTCTCCTTGCTTTGAATTTCTTTGCCCGAGCCTTCTTTTTCCTTACTTCCTTTTTCCTTACTTTCTTTTTCAGTCTTGCCTTTGGCCTCGGATGATTGCCGTGGGTCATCTTCCTCTGAAGAATCCTTCGTTTCTTCTGCTTTAGCCTTTTTTTCGGGGGGGAGCTTGGCTGGAGGCTCCAGTTTGCGGAGGTAATCCCCCGGGGCCCGCCTCCTTACATCAATTTCCAAAGTAAAATCGGAACCTTTTTGCTCCTCTTTTTCTATTTTGTAGACCCCGTCCTTGCGCAATTCATCCACAAGGGATTTGAGGGCTTCGCGTTTTTCGGCCCCACCGGGAAGAGTTCCCTTGATGGTAAGATGGCTGCGAAAATCACTCTCTTTTTCCGGGTTACGGCGAGGGGACGCAGACATTTCGGTCACCAAAAGATCTTTAGTATTGGGTATTCGATGGGAAATGTCATACACCTCATCAAGCCAAACGACATCGTCCCATGCTCCCAAGGCCTGTAACCGTTTGGTGTCAATTTTGTTGACCTCAAGGTCCCGTTTCAATTCGTCCCGGCGAACTTTCAGCCCTGCGACTTCATCCTCAACCCGGTTTTTTACGCCCCAAAAATACCAACCCAAAATGACTAGTGCCAACATTCCCACCAGGGAATATAAAGCGAGCCGTTGCTGGCCCTCAGGAGAAGGGGGAGGCGGTTGTTTCGGATTCAGAAAATCGGGTTCAATTTTAAGCCCTTTTTCCTCCAGGCGTGCCATCCCTGCCAAAACGCCAAGGGAAGCCGTGAAATCTTCACAATTTGTCGGAATGGATGGGGCATCCAACACACCATCAAAAGGCATTATTCTTTGGAGAGGCAGGTTGGTGGCAAGGGCCAACTCGGCATCCTGATTCCACTTGGGTGGGGATATCAAAAACAGGGATTTGGGCACCAATGTGGGGTTTTGGGATCCAAAAAGGGTTAGGCTCCGGCGAATTTCCGGAATCAGGCTACTTCCAGGATTCAGGGACCGGCTGAAAAGCGGCTTGCCATCCCGAAGAACCACCAATTCCGCCCAACCCCCGCCCAAAGCAACAAGGCCTACCGTATCCCCCTTGGGTCCCAAATCTGCCATCAATCCCGACAAACCTGCCAACCTTGGACTTAAGCCCGCCAATTTTAGTTGGGACGAGGTGGCAATGGTTTTCCATGTTTTAAAAAGCTCATTGCGAAGGAGAAGGGCTAAAATCCGCCGCTCTTCCATCCCGGGCAAATCGACCGAGACATAGTCCAATTTGACCTCATCGGGCGACTCATTCAGGTCTCGCATTACCTGGTAGCCAACCAAACCGGGTTCTTCCGCGGGTCCCACCTTGGGAAGAGTCAACTGCCTTGCAATAAGGCGATCCCTGGGCAACGAAACCACCAACCGGGCACCCGGCACTGCAAAATCCTTGAGAAAGGCTTTGAGTTGATCGGCCTGCTCTTCCGCCATAACAGGATTGGGACTGCCTTCGGTGGCAATGGTAAGGACTTTGCAACCGCCAAGCCCCTTGCGGGCGGTTAAGCCCAAAATGCTTAACCGGTCATTATCCCAATCAATATAAACCTTGCGGATCATGGATTACTCCAAGCCAACCTTCGGTGTACTGTGGTGGGAATCCATTCCCTCTGGTCAAATACCCCAAGAACCCGGGGAAGGGCTAAACCCCAAAAACTATAAGCCCGCCAATTTTGCCGGGTCAGCTCCAGCATCCCGGGCTTGACGGGCCTTTTCCGAAAGGTCCCGGAAGTATACCACACGAGGCCTTGGACCGCTGGTATCAACCACGACTTCCATTAGGCTCATTGGGCCGCTTCCATCGAGTTTACCCATTATGCGGACTCGGTAGGCTGTGGAAAACCCGGTAACATACCTTTCAATGGAGCGAATTTTGGAGGGGTCCATATTGGCTTCCGTGAACAACCAGGTGGGGCTTTGGTAGAGCGGATCCCCGGAGCTCATCGCCGAGGGCCGATATCCAACAATGTTTTGGAGGTCCGATTCCATCAAAGAGGGCAATCCGGCAAGCAAGGCCGGTTGGGCGGTTAGCAGGTTGAGTTTGCCAGGCAAATCCAAATCCTGACTGGTGGAAAACCCCTGGTAAAGTAGGGGTAGATATTGCCTGGCGGTTATGGGGTCCTTGAGTGGGCTGGGAAAGGTCACGGTTGCCTGGGTCTTTCCCTCACCGACTTTGACATCCACATTTTTGGATACAAGATCCATGATGTTGGAGATCTTGTTCAGTTTGGTCATTCCCGTAGAGGCTTCCTGGATTTTTTTGTTAAGCTCGGTGGTGACTTTGGTGTAGTCCGCATTAGCCATGCCACCTACGCCGGAGCTTGAGCCTTTTCCCGCAGCAAGGTTGGCAAGGACAGTGACCGTGCTAACGGGTTGTTTGGATGCCCCATAAAGCCTGTAGGCCATTATAAAATTGGTCACCCGCTCACCCACCATGGTGTTCAAACCTTGTTGCATGGTGGCAAGGTCCGGATTGTTGAAATTGATCTTTGGGGTCCAGGCGTTGGTGGAAGAATTGGATGGCTGAACCAGGTTTTGCTCCCGGGAATAGACGGTAAAAAAGCTGGCCAAACCCGGGCTTGTCGAGTCACCAAAAAGGATTTCCTGGGAAACCCCTTTCACCAAAAGCAATTCATCGATGCTGTCCAGGGGACCATTTTTACAGTAATAGGAGGGTTGAAGGAGGTTGTAATATTCGTTTTCCGCCCCGCCTTCTCCAGGGGTATCGTTGTTGTCCACCCAGTCGACAATGGAGTCGATGATATTGTCCGCCAGGGTTGGAATCTGAACCTGCATCCGTTTGAGGGTGGATTTCAGGATTTCGCCGTTTGGATCCACCTGAAGGAGGGCATTGATGTTCCACTTGGCGGATTCATCATCCACCGTGAGAACCTCAAAAGTACCCATCTGCTTCCCGCCGCCAAGGGAAAGGGATTGGACGGTTCCGGCTTGGGGAATATTGCCTTGAGCCAATTCGGAAAGGACGAAAGCCACACCGGAGTCTGCCAGGGCACGAGCTTGAACAAGACGAACCGCAGAATCCGTGGCACGGTATTCCGCCACCATGTTGTCATTGAACCGGTAGGCAACCAGGGCCAAAAAAGAGACCACCAAAAGCACCGCAAACAACACAACCCCTCTGCGGATTTCTCCGGGCAAGGGCAGGCGATTCGGTTTCAGATTGAGTTTAATGGTAATTACCCCTTATTTTGCCTTGCTGCCACCGCTGGCCCCTGTCGAGGTCCCTGGGGGTTTGGTTGCGCCTGAACCTTGGCTACCGCCGGACGGTCTGGCACCACCTGTAGATCCGGTGGAGCCCGTTTTGGCACCACCCGAAGATCCGGAGGAGCCCGTTTTGGCACCAGAAGAGGAAGAGCCCCCGGAGGATGACCCAGTTTTCGCACCGGAGGAGGAAGATCCCCCGGGGGAGGCTCCACTGGACCCGGCATTGGAACTTTCGGCAGAAGCCGCACCCGTACCCGGGTCATTGGCACCAGGACTTACCACTTTGCCAAGGCCAATGGTGTTAGCGGTGGGAAGGGCAACAACCTGTGAGTATTTGCGAGTTGTTTTCCCATCCCCGAAATCCATTTCCACCTCGATTTTCACGGCCCGAGGGGGGCCTTGGGGTGTCGAATGGTCATAACTCAGGGCCCTACTATCCCAAAAATTGGTCCAATACCCCGGGGTGCCATCGTTATAACTGAACTGGATGGAACGAACTTCAGGAGCAATGATGTACTGGTCCACATCGGTGGGAAGGATTCCTGTACTAACCACTTCGGGGGAGGAGACCTGACTGGACTCCCAACGGGCAAGTCCCAGCCCTTCCCCCGCAACCCAATAGGTGATTCGCTTGATATCACAGGTTGGCCCCGAATTTACCCCGGTCTGGCCCCCATTGCCTGCCATGGGTTTGACATAGGGTAAGGTTCCGGCTTGAAAGGCGGTTACTTGACTTTCATAACCCACAATTCCTGGAATGAAAAGGACCCTTGTTAGGGCTGGAGTATCCGTCGAAGAGCTTGAGGAGGAGCCACTCCCTGACGAGGAGTTGCCACCAGATGAGGTCCCGGAAGAATTGGAGGAGCTTCCGGATCCAGAGGAGGCTCCCGAACTTCCGGAGGATCCGCTGGAACCTGATGAACCCGTTGACCCGGTGGAACCTGTTGACCCGGAGGATCCTGTGGAACCTGTTGAGGATGAATCTGTGGCCGAGGAATCGGTGGAACCGCCCTCCTCCACCGGATACGACAACTCTCCACTTCGGAATGGTCCGGGATTATTGACTGTGATGGATCCCACCATGTCCCTTGCAATGCGGTCCATCAACGCCCGGGCCAAGGTAGATTGGGCGATAGCATCGCGGCTGTTTTGAGTCGTTAAAACTTGAAACTCCACCACTACATAAAGCCCACCCAAGAGAAAAACACTAATGGCACTGGCCAATAGGGCTTCAAGAAGGGTAAATCCCTGCCTTTTGAAATCCTGTTTGGGACAACCAGTGCTTCTCATGAAAACCAATCCTTTGAACGAATCCTTTGAACGAATCATTTGCCCGTAGTACCAGTTGAGCTACTCCCCGTGGAACCTGCGGAACCGGTCGTAGCGGCCCCATTTGTACCCGTGGTCCCGGTGCCTTGGTCGGTTTCCTCGGGAATAGCATCCATCGTGCTACCCAGGGCCTGGGGATCGGCCAAGTATTGAACCAACTCCACCTTTGACCGGGCAAATCCATCCCTTTGGGCTGTAATCGTCACCTGAAAAAGAACGGGTCCAAGCGGCTGGACATCGGCGGTCCAAATGTAACGATCATCCGTTTCCCAATTGCCGTTGGCATTGGAAAGGGCGGTAAAGCCCGCCTTCATCTCGGCTACCTTGGATTCCGCAACCAAAAGGGCAATGCTGCGCTGGCCAGCCTCCTCGGCCCGTTCCCTGGCCATGTCCACCAGGTTGCTAATCGCCATGATCGACATGAAAAAAATAGCCAAGGCGATCAACACTTCCAACAGGGTCATTCCCTGGCGGCGGCCAGACCTTGGGCGTCGTGGAAAAGGCTTCATGTTTTCACCTTTCCACCGAAGAGGTTCCTGTCAAAGCCCGAAGGTTGATCAGAATCGACCGGACACCCAACCCTTCACACGAAAGGGTCGCATCCACATCCGCCCTTCCATCCGGAAAAAAAACAGCCACCTGCACCCAGGAGTTTGGATTGACCGAACCGACCTCCTGGGCCGTTTGCCGATCTCCAAAATCCATGACCTCGCCCTCGGAAACGCCATGATCAAGGGCTACTACCACCCCATCAGGCAGCGAATCTTCATGTTCTTCGGAATCGTCCCCGGAGCCCCCGGTCCAAAACTCATCGCGATCGGGTGCCGCACGGAGGTTGCCCGCACCATCGACAATGCACAGCCTATAGGGTTCCCCCTCCTCTATGGCGAGGTGGCGAGCCATGGCAATGACTTCCCGGATGGTATCCGATGCCGATTTAAGGGTTTGCCCTTTGAACCATCCCGTCATGGTGGGATAGGCCATTGCCGAAAGCATGACGATTACCGCCAAGACCAACACCATCTCCAGAATGGTGAATCCGCCTCGGCGCTTCATGTGCGTAGCCTCCGGGAGTTAAAGGGGCGTTATTTGGGTGCATTACCCAAGGGTTTGCCCGCCTTGGTGGTGGTCCAAACATAACAGGTTCGATTGTTTTCATCCTCAACAACCTGAAACTGAAAGGGTTGACCCCAGGGATCAATCAGAGTTTCGGGTTTTTCCAAGTAGGAGGGAACCAATTCCTGAAGAGACCCAGGCCACTCCCCTGTGTTGGTTTTGTAGGATTTTGCGGCAGTTGAAATGGTGGTGGAGTTGATCGCGGCGGTTTTCTCCTTGGACCGTTCCAGTTCATTCATGAAGGCTACCGATCCAAGACCCGCCAGCACGACAATGATCGCCATGACGACCAGGATTTCCATCAGGGTAAAGCCACGGCGTGTTAGGTGGCCTGCAACTCTCAAGGGGCGATTTGTCAATTGGTTTTCAAGGTTGATACGCATAATTCGCTACTCCGTTCAAAAATCAGCCAAGTCAGGTGGGTATCCTAATTATGAGGATCCCCTGATTAAAGGGGGATGATAAATCAATCGATGGCACTCGACATTCGGAAGACGGGTAACAAAAGGCCCGCAACAACCATTAATGTGAGTGCCGCCATCACCAACAACATCATGGGTTCCAAAAGCCGGACAAAAAGATCCAACTCCCGGGTAGTACGCTTTTCCAAGCTGTTAGCAATGTCAAGCAATACCTTTTCCAAATTGTTGCTTTCCTCCCCCACCGAGACCATTTCCACCAGGTCCTTGGGGAAATACTTGCTGTTGGCCAAAGGGGTGGCCAAACTATCCCCAGCCTTGATGTTTTCGGCACTTTTTTCAATAGCTTCGGCAATCATTTTATTGCCCGTGGAATCTTTTGCGATTCTAAGCGATTGAAGGATAGGAATACCATTCTTTAAAAGTGTACCCAATATCCGGGCAAATCGGGCGATCGCCAAGCTTAAAAAGATCCGGCCTGCTCCCGGAAGAGCAATCTTGAACGCATCGACGGACTTTCGCCCGGTTTCGGATTCGGCCCAGCGTTTGAAACAATACCAAAGGCCAACCCCAATCAGGACCAGAAAAATGCCATAGGTCTGAAGGGTGTGGCTTAAGCCAATGAGAGCCTCGGTGATCAAAGGCAGCTGGCCTTTTTCCCGGAGCCTGGTGAATATCTGTTCAAACTGGGGTACGAAAAAAATGACCAATATGTTGAGGATGATAAAACCAATAACGGCCAGGAAAATCGGGTAGGCCATGGCTCCGGTGACCTTGGCCCGAAGCTCTTCCTGCTGTTCGGTAAAATCGGCGATTCGCCGCAAGACATCCTCCAGGAACCCACCCTCTTGCCCCGCCAAAACCATACTGACGGCAAGCTCGCCGAAAACTTTGGGATGCATTCCAAAGGCTTGGGCCAATCCGGTTCCTTCGGCAACCTTGCTCCGGACTTCCTTGATGACAGCTGAAAAGGCCGGGTTGGACGATTGCCGTTCCAAAATCTCCAACGATCTCAAAAGGGGCACACCGGACTGAAGCAGGTCCGCAAGCTGGGAAAAAAAACTCGTCAAGACCCGGGTAGAGACCCGAATGGCGGATCCCGTGCGAACTGTTCCCTGAACCACCTCTACCTTGATGGGCATCAAACCGCGTGAATCCAACACCGACACGGCTTCCCGTTCGGTATTGGCGGACAATACGCCCTGACTCTTTTGACCTGTTGCCCCCAAGGCGATATAGCTGAAATCCGGCATTTCTAATGTTTTCCTGTGGGAGTGCCGTTGGCTCAGCCCAGAATGTCGCCCGCGGTGACCCGGGTAACCTCGTCAATGGTGGTTTTTCCCTGCAAAACTTTGCGAAACCCGTCTTGCCTGAGGGTGATCATTCCCTCCTTGAGGGCGATATTCCTGATTGCCATGGAGTTAGTGCGTTGAATGACCATTTCACGGATATTATCCGATGCAACCAACAATTCATAGAGGCCCACCCTACCCCGGTAACCGCTGTTGCGACAAGACCTGCAACCACTGCCCTTGAACAGTTTGAGCGGCCCCTTTGCTTTTGGGAAATCGGTGGGCACATCCGCAAGGTCAGGAGTGTATTCCACTTTGCAATCCGAACAAATGGTACGGACCAACCTTTGGGCCATCACCCCTGCCACGGTGCTGGAAACAAGGAACGGTTCGACACCCATGTCGATTAACCTTGTGTAGGCACTTGGGGCATCGTTTGTGTGGAGTGTTGAAAACACCATATGTCCGGTAAGGGAGGCTTGGATGGCAGCTTCCGCCGTTTCCATGTCACGCATTTCACCAATGAGGACAACATCGGGATCATGACGCAAAATGCTCCTTAGCGAGGCGGCAAAGGTTAGCCCGATCTTGTGGTGAACCTGGATCTGGCTGATGCCTGGCTGCTGGTATTCCACCGGGTCTTCCACGGTAATGATCTTCAGGGTTTCGTCCTTGATTTCATTAAGGGCAGAGTAAAGCGTGGTGGATTTTCCCGACCCTGTCGGGCCCGTCACGAGGATAATTCCGTGGGGCAGATCAAGGAGCTTTTTGAACAAGGCATGGGTGTCTGGTAACATACCGACGGCGGCAAGGTTAAAGACCATGCGTCCCTTGTCAAGGAGGCGCATACAGATCCCCTCCCCATGAACCATGGGAATGATGCTCACGCGAACATCGATCTCCCTTCCCTGAACCCGCATCTTGATCCGACCATCCTGGGGCAGGCGCTTCTCCGCTATGTTCAACCTGGCCATGATTTTCAGGCGGCTGATGATGGCCGGTTGAAACCGGTTGATTTCGGGAGGCAGGTTCTGGAGCTGAAGCAAGCCATCAATACGATAGCGGATCTTTAATTGACCCTCTTCCGGTTCAATGTGAATGTCACTGGCCCGTTCGTTGGCCGCCTCGATCAGGATTTCATTAACCAGTTTGACAACCGATGCCTCTTGGGCCATCTTGGCAGCTTCGCTATCGTCTGCCTCCAGGCCTTCCAAAAGCTCGACATCTTCCTTTTCATCCCGTTCCGCAAGAAGGGCGGTAACCGTTTCGCCCCCCACGCCATAATTGGCCTTGATCAGTCGGGCAATTTCGCGTGGACTTCCCAATACCGGTTGGACCTGCAGGCCGGTTACCGTGTGAATCTCATCCAGGGAGTAAAGGTCAAAGGGATCGGTGGTGGCAACCGTAAGAATGCCGTTTTCTTTTTTGATGGGAATCAGAAGTTTTCTGTGAATCAACCGTAAAGGAATGATCTTGAGAACATCGGGTTCAAGGTGAGCTTCGGAGAGGTCGACCAGATCCAACCCGCATTCCGAGGCTAGCTCCTCCAGAACGGGAAGTTCCTTGCCATATCCTTTTTCAATGACGATTTCGTGTATTTGCCGGGTTGGGGTCAATCTTTGGGCCTCGTTTAGACGGGGCACATCCAAAGGAGAAAGGATTCCCTTCTCAACCAGGCGTTCCAAAAATGCCATGAATCACTCCGGAAAGGAATTCCAACCGAATAGACCCTACCACCACATAAGGCTTAACGCAAATGGCAAGGTCTTTGGGAAGGCCCCTTTTATAATGCAGGAAGGCAGGTGAAATAATTATGAGAATAGTCAGGCTTTTACCAAACCACCCAAACTCCTTAGTTGCTTAATCCCCCACTGAGCCGCCTCAGAAACCGCACAATCGCTATTTTCCAAACAAACCTCCAAGGCTTTTTCTACTTGGCAGGCCCATTCCCCGTCTGGATCCCTACTCTTTGCCTGTTTGACCAAATGGACCAACACAAAAACTGCATTTCGCCGCAGGCCTGATTCCCCGGCACGGTCCCAAGCCCTCCCTTCCAAAAGCTCCTGGATTTCATTGGAGGATGCCTTCAAAAGCCATAAAGGATCCACCGACTGAAGGATTGGCTTTTGAAGGGCCGGTTGGGGTAGGTCAGGGGAGGATAGCGATATTCGTGAGGCCTTTTTGTTCCACGGACAAACATCCTGACAAATATCGCAACCTAAAAGCCAATTTCCCATTAATTGACGCACCGAATCGTCCGCTGGGAGTGGGCCTTTTGTTTCAATGGTAAGGTAGCTTATGCACCGCCTTGCATCAAGCAACCTTGGGCCAACCAAAGCCCCAGTAGGACAGGCATCCAAACAGGCGGTACAGGAACCACAATGATCCGCGGTAAAAGGCTTGTCCTCCTCAAATTCCTCCGAGGTGAGAAAGCCTGCCAGAAGCAGGTGGCTCCCCTTTTGAGGGTCAATCAGGAGGGTGTTCTTTCCAACCCAGCCCAAACCAGCCCGGCGGGCAAAATCCCGCTCCAAAAGAGGGGCTGTGTCAACCACCCCGCGGGTGCGCATTTTCGGCCATTGCTCCTGGCACCATGATGCCAAAAGCTTTAGCTGATCCTTCAAAGCAACATGGTAATCCATGCCCCAGGCATACCGACCAATCCGGCCCTGTTTTGTATCCGCACTCCCCCCGCCTGGGTGGTGGCCAAAGGAACTATCCCATGCCATCATCCAGACGGACCGGACGCCATTGAGCAACGATTGAGGATGCTTTCTGGCTTGCCGGTGCCGGGCCATATAACCCATGTCCCCGTGCATTCCAGCATCCAGCCACGATTCCAAAAATCCAAAAGTCTCAGCCTCGGTCGCAGGGGTTACCCCAACCCGGACAAAACCCAATTCCAATGCTTTTGCCCGAAGTCGTTCACGATCTGGCGCCGGATGGAGGGGGGTCAAACGGGTTCGTAATCCTTAAGAAGCATCCGGAAACGGGGATCCTGACGAACCGTCGCAAGGTCCTGGTCTTCGCGAAGGTACCGGAAATCGTTATATCCCAGTTCAAGGGCCCGCCGAAGGGTAAGAATGGCTTGGTCAGATTTTTTCAAAAGGGCATAGGAACAGGCGAGGTTGTAGTAGGCCAGTGGATCACCCTTGCGTAATTGAACAAGGCGCTTATCCACCAACAAACCTTCGGCAAACCGGCCTTTTAGGGACAAAAGGTTGCCTACGACCCTCAAAACATCCACATAGTCAGGGACTTTGCGCAAAACCGCCAGGAAAAACTCCAATTCAAAGTCACGACGCCCATATCCACCTTGGGTGGAAACTGGGAAGCCTGGACCTTGAATCACGGGTTCAGTCATCGACTGAGAGGCTTTGGACATGGATCAACTCCGCTCGCACAACCCTTTAGGGCAGACTTCAAAATAACAGATCCCCTGGCATTTGGGAAGTTGAGACTTGGAAATGTTTCCAAAACTCCCTGACCTTCCTGAAATAAGGGTGTCAGCCCGGTTTGGAATCAGCATTGGACAGGTTTAGCTTCCTTTCCTTTTGGGTTTGGCAAAGGGAATACACCCCCAAGCCTACCAAAACCACCACAACAACCCAATAACCGGGAAGGACATCTCCATTCCATGGGCCAAGCGCCGCCCCCCATGCCGCCACCCAAAGTCCAACCCCGATGGACGATACAAAAACGCAGAATTTCCCCCCCCCCCCACAAACCAGGGGAGCTGAAACATACCAAAGAGGGATTCCCAAAGGAACAAACCATCGTACCGAACGGCAAAGGCCTGATTGGTTGTTCGAACCCAATGCGTACACCAAAAACCCTAAGGCAAAAGTAACCCCAGCTGTTACAAACATACCCCTGGGAAGGCTTTTGGATGGGGTATCAACCCATCGAAAGAGAACCAATAATCCAAGCAACCCCACCCCCGTGTGAAATACAAACCCCTTTTTTCCAAACAACATATCTCCCGAGTAGATGAGGAACTTCCCCAAATGGGAATGTTTGAATCCACCGGTAAGGCTATCCGGATGGAATGGGCTACCCGGCCATTGGAAAAAAGCAGGGTTTGCATTCATCGGTCCAAAAGTTCCCGCTATGAGGTATCCCAACGAGTGGTGGCCAACCACAAAGGGAATCGCCCCAAGGGAAAGTCCCCCCCATCGTTGGAGGATTTCCTTGGGGTTTTGTACGGTCCAAACCAGGGTGGCTATCAAAAGTCCAGGGCCAATCCCGGAATCGGTCGCATAGGCAACACCCAAACAGGTTCCTGCAAATACAAGATTAAAAAAACAGGGCTTTCTCCCATTTCTGGATAAGCCATCCAAAAACAAAAAGAGCCAAGCCACCGCCGCCCAAACGACAATGTGATTGTTGGCAAAACGGGAATAGGCCAAGGGTAAACCCGAAAAAACCCCGGCGATAAATAGCCAAATGGCCTGTTTTGGATTGCTTGCCAACCGCCAAGCCAAAATCCAAACGGCAGCTGCCCCCAGGGCAAAGGGCAATGCCCCGGCAAGAAAGTTCATCACCCTACAAAAAAAGGAAGGATTGTTTTGAGGGTCAGGGGCCCCCAATCCCCGGAATATCTTCCATGACCAAGCCAAAACCAGGGTGGGCAAGGGCGATTTATCGGAGTAAAAATGCCCATCGATTTGCATCAAATCGAGCGTGCCCCGCTTGGCCAATACCTCACTTTTGGGATCGTACGGGTTGGGACCACCGGCCTTTGGACCATAGGGAAAGACAAAAAGGGAATCGTCAAGAACAAAGGTCCCTCGTTCCGCCACAGATTCTACCGAAGCCAGTCTGCTCCCATCATTCCAGGATCCGGCGAAGGGATGGCCAAGGAACACCCCAAGCATTAATAATCCGCCAAACACCCACCAGGCGGAATGTTTTGGGTGAGCCCCTTCGCTGCAATCATTCATCCAACAAACCCAATCCCGCAAGCAGATGGTTCCGAAATGCCGTCATTGGGGTGTCCGCACAGTCTGCCAGTCCCTTGGAACCAATCCACACGGGCTGATCCAGCGGATTGGGACAGGCAAGGCCATGGCTGCCCCCCACAAGGGCGGGGTTCAGGGGAATGATGTCAAAGAGGGTACGAAACCCGAGTTTTTTGGCGGCCAGCTTCCTAAGTATGCGCACCATGGGAAGAATCATTTTGGGGTTAACAAATAATTCACAGGGATCGTAACCGGGCTTCCTGTGAATGTCGATGGTTCGGGCAAAATCAGGTGCCCTTTTTTCGTCCAACCAATACGGATAGGCAAACCAGCTGTCAGGCTCCGCTACCAAAACGATTTCCCCGGACCGGGGATGATTTAATCCAATGGACTCCCGGTCTTGACCAATCAGGAGCTTGGCCACCCCCGGTAGAACGGCCAATGTGTCCCGAACCAACGGAATGTCTTTGGGATTTTGAACATACACATGGGCCAGCTGATGATCCGCTACCACAAAGGCCCGGCTAAGAAAAGTTTCAAGCACTTCGCCAAAAGGTCCATCCCGAACCTCCAAAAGACCAGCCTTTCGCAAGGCCCGGTTTGGCAGGCAATGATTGGGCGTGTCAAGATGCCCATATTCCGAAACAATCCAGGGGCGGGCATCAATTTTTTCACATGCTTGAAGGAGTATCCCGACACAACGATCCAGTTCCAACATGAGCCTTGGCATATCCGCCTTGGAAGGGCCAAAGCGCTGTGGGTCGTAATCCAGGTGGGGCAAATAAACAAACATCAAATCGGGTCGATCCCGTTCCAAATGCCAGGCGGCCGCACGGGCAATCCAATCGGTCGAAGGCAGTCCTGCCTTGGGACCCCAAAAACTTGGAAACGGGAAGGGACCGATTGCCCTTTCGACCTCATCGGGAAAGGAAACCGGAAAGCCCGTGATTCCAAATTGCTTGTTTCCATCGGCACCATACCACGGTTTGGGGGTAAGGGAGAAATCGGTTTTTGCCCCCTGATTAAACCACCAAAAGATCTTGCTTGTGCGAAACTTCCTTCCCCTTTTTTGTGCCCTTTTTTGGGCGGTTTCATAGACCGGTTCCGATTCCATGAGCCGGTTGGATTGTTGCCAAAATCGAACCTCTGCGGTATCACGAAAGAGCCAGCCGTTTCCGACGATGCCGTGACCCGATGGCAGCTTACCCGTTAACAGGGTGGCCTGGGCGGTGCAGGTGACCGCGGGCCAAACCTCACCGAGCCTGGTTATTCCCTGTTTCAAAGCCAATTTTTGCAGGTTCGGCGCATAAGAGAGCCATTGCGAGGTAAGGCCCACCGCATTGATGACCACAATAGGGGAATCCAGCAAACTCATTCCCGGGTCCCCCTTGCCGATTTTTCGGAAAGGGTTTTGGAAAGGGAATTCAAACCCCTATGGATCAACTTGGGGATGCGATCCGCCGGGATTTTTAACCGCATTGAAATTTCCAACTGGGACAAGCCATCCACCAGTTTATGGGCCAGCACCTGGGATTGATCGGAGGGAAGGTCCTGCAATAATTCCGGATTCTCCCGGACCCTCCTTCGGATTGTCTCAAACTCAAAAGGCAACGGTGGTTGTACTCTTTTGCCGGCCAAAGCCCGAATGTAACGGTGGGACAACCCAATTAGCCATACATCCAAACGGGAGGATCCATCAAAGCGGGAAAAAAGTTGAAAATCCTCACGGGTTAATTCATGGAAAAAGCCTGCCAGGCGATTTACCCCGGCCGCCTCCCCGGATCCTTCAATCGGATCCAATTGATTGAGAACCTGCATGAGCCATGGTCCAAATCGAATCACAAACGCCTCCCATGCTCCCGGTTCACCATGAATTATTCCGGGAATCAGGTCGTTATCGGCGGTTACCATGGCAACAATTCCCACCTTCCAAATGAAATCAGGGTTGGTTGTCCCTAAAAGGCCCGGACTTGGCTCCCTACAAGTGATAAGTTTATCCCTTTGGCGGCACAAGTCGGATTTGCCCGGATTGATGCCTTTAGGGAGGATTGAGCATGAGTTTGGGAAATGCGGGCGACCCTTGGTTCCAGGACCTATTTGCCGACCGGATAGGGGGCCAAGCCTATGGCAAGGATACCAAAATCTACAAGTTTGAAAAAATCAAACGCGCCAAACGGGCCGCAATTGCCGCCAACCCCGACCGCAAACTCCTCGATTTCGGGATTGGGGAAAACGATGACATGGCCGCACCTATCGTCCGCCAAGCCCTGAAAACCGAGGTGGACCGAAATGAAAACCGTGGATATGCAGACAATGGGATAACAGAATTCAAACAGGCCGCGGCAGAGTTCATGGAAAAAACTTTTTC
Source organism: Planctomycetia bacterium (assembly GCA_005808665.1). Lineage (GTDB taxonomy): Bacteria > Planctomycetota > Planctomycetia > Gemmatales > Gemmataceae > SYLG01. The sequence goes on from SYLG01000021.1 coordinate 41,583, forward strand.
CGTAAACTTGGACCCCACCACCGAAATCAACCATGCCATTGGCAGCAAGCCTGCCTTTGCCATGCTCCCTGGTTGTTTCATCAACCCTGGCGATGTAACCCTCATGACCGTGCCCGGGTATCCGGTGGCAGGAACCCACACCAAATACTTTGGAGGTTCGGTTCATCCCCTTCCCTTGGTAGCGGAAAATGGATTTTTTCCCGACCTTGATGGGATTCCTGATGAGATAAAAGGCAAAGCTAAGCTCCTGGTGATTAACTATCCAAATAGTCCCACGGGAGCCACCGCCACCCGGGATTTTTACAATCGGGTCATTGAGTTTGCCCATAAGCATCGGGTCATCGTCGTTCAGGATGCCGCCCACATCATGCTTAGTTTTGATGGCCCGCCGTTGAGTTTTCTTCAAATGGAGGGAGCGAAAGAAGTCGGTGTCGAGGTTCACTCGATGTCCAAAGGATTCAACATGATCGGGTGGCGGCTTGGTTTTGTCGCCGGCAATGCCAGGATTGTTCAGGCATTTGCGGATTTCAAGGACAACTCCGACTCCGGCCAATTCATGGCCATCCAACATGCCTCCGCCGTGGCCCTTCGCCACCCCGGGATTGCCGACAATGTTCGGGAAAAATACCGCCGTCGCTTGCAAAAATTGGTCGTTGCCCTGAAAGCGGTTGGATTCGATGCCCAAATGCCCAAAGGAACCTATTTCCTCTATTTGAAGGCACCCAAAGCCTGTTCCACAAGGACCTTTGCCAATGCCGAAGAGGCCTCCCAATTTCTCATTACGGAACAATCGGTATGCTGCGTTCCTTGGGATGATGCCGGTGCACACCTTCGGTTTTCAGTCACCTACATTGCCAGGGACGAAGCCGCCGAGGACGCCCTAATGGCTGAAACCGTTAACCGTCTTGGTGCCCTCGGTTTACGATTTTAGGGTTATGGGGTTTCCCATTGCCCCATACAATTGCGGATCCAACAAGGGACATAAAAGGTCACCAAGAGATTCTCCGGAATACCAAATCCAGGGCCATTCCCGATAGTTGGCCAAGGCATTACTGGCCTTGGCCAACCTGGCTTTTTCCATTTGTTCTTCCAACATTCCATAGTGTTGATTCGCCTGAATATGTAGCCTCCACAAAAGGACTTTGGCCCGTTGCCTTTGCTTCGGCACATTTCGCAGGGATAGCCATTCCTGCAAATCCGCCTCATTCAACCGGCCTGGTTCCCCCAGCCGTTCAGGATGCCACCAAAGATCCCTCAGTTTGCACCTTAATCCTGGCTCATTACCCTCCTTTTCCTTTGGCAAAGGCAAGCGTAGGGTAGCACTAACCACGGCAAAAGTCGGTGCCTCACACCCAAACCAACCTCGCCCGATTTCGTCCGTGACAGAATCGTAGATTGCCCCGCCAAGGCCGTGAACAAACAAATCACATACAAGCCATCTCAAAAACAGTGTATTTGCCAAAGCTTTTGGCCGGATTCCCAATCCATGTTTACCCAAAGCGTCCAACCATCCTTTTGGATTCCGAACCTCCAATCGGGCCAAACATTTTCCTGGCTCCCCGCCAAGGACAATTTCCCTTGTTTCAAGCTTCACCCACAAGGGCATTCGCGGCCCCATTGTGGTGCCAAGCAACCAGAAGGGGGTTTCATACCATTCCCCCTGGTGGCCTAGGTTCGCAACGGGCCAACCAGTATTCCCAACACCTTGCTGATTACGAAAACCAGCAAGCGCCAGGTTGTGCAACCGGGAAAAGGACTGGATTTCGCACAGGATCGAAGCAAAAAACAATCCAAAGCCAACTGTTCTGGACAATTTCGATTGCAAAAGGTCAGAAAGATCCAATCCCAAATCGCCCTGGGCTACCCTTCTTTGGATGGTATTGTTTTCACCCAATAGGTGCTGTTCCGTGCTCTCATATTTTTGTCCCATAGGATCCAACCCAAAACAAGTGGCCATTTGCTGCCAAATGGGATTGCCTTTATCCAGCAGGTTGGCTCGCCTCACCTGTTCCCAGGAAGTCCCAGGCGGACCCTTCCCTACGATCATTGTCCCGCGAACGAGCCTGTTATCCTGGCTAGCCAAAGGAAAAGGCAACCATTTCTGTCGGCAAATATCAGCATCCGCAACCAGGTTGAACGCAACCGCTCCAGATGCCTTCGACAGGCCTTTGCTGACAAAATATTTTGCCCAGACCCCGGGGTGACAAACCTCCGGTTGGTGACCACACATGATCCAGGGTTTCGCCACATCCTTTGGGTCAAGCCCTAGCAAATCCACCACATCCAGGCGAGCTATGGCCCGCAATTCCACCCATTTTTGCGATAATAGACCTAAATTTAGTTGGTTTTTTTTTACAAGCTCAGGAAGTGCCTGAAAGGAGGGAACACACAAAACCTTTCCGTTTTCATCTGGTGGCGAGACGCCAATCATTTCCCAACCTCACCGGAGACAGAATGCAATGATGCCCTCGAACCGCAGGCCAAGGGCTGATTTTGGCTACGGGCAAGCTCGCAATCGATTACCTGCCGGTAATACGCCAACCTGGCCTCCGCCTGATCCAAATGCGCCCCGAAACTGCGATTGGGATCAAGGTAAATCCTGGGTACAGCCACCTCTTCGATTCGAAAGTTCAAGCGGGCCGCCTGGACCCAGAGTTGAACGGGCATGGCATATCCGGGTTCGGTAATGTTTAACCGCTTGAGCTTTGCCACCCGGTATCCCTTAAAACCGCAAAAAGCGTCCGTAAGGGATAGACCCAGCTTTTCGTTTAATTCCCGGGTAATGATCTGGTTGATCTGCTGCCTATCCCCTGGTACCGGGGTATCCTGGTCGTGGTGCTTCAGGTATCTGCTGCCGGAGGCAATATCGCAATGGGAAAGAGCCGAAAGGACATTTTTCAGGTGAACCGGATCATGCTGACCATCGGCATCAATGGTTACAAGGGCATCAAATCCCTCACATATGGCATAATCAAAAGCACTGATTAAGGCAGCTCCATATCCCTGATTTTGTGGATGCGAAAGGACTTCCATACCCGGGATTAGCCGAAGCTGCTCCTCGGTGTTGTCTGTTGAACCATCATTTATGGCAATAATCCCGGATTGGTTTGGGGACAAATAATGCCGAATCCCATCCACAACCCTTCGGACAGAAGCACCCTCATTGTAAACCGGAAGGGCGATCAAAGTTTTCAAAGGGAAATCTCCTGACACAAGGCATCGACGTCCAAACCTATCCCAACCCAACTATTCCCATTCTTGGCTCACCCATGAGGATGTTGTCAATGAGCCTGGTTTTTCCCAACCGGATCGCCCCTAAAACCACGCAAGGGGTGGCCACCAAAACCTGAGGCTGAAAAGTCACCCGATCGGCAAACCCAAGGTAATCCACCTCCGCTTGTGGGGCAAACTCGTGCAATTTGGCCCGCATGACCCTTTCCATTTTCTTCGCATCGGTTTCTCCACGGTTTACCAACAAAGCCCCTTCCTCCAGGGCTCGAAAAAGGCCAATGGCCTGGCCTCGTTCCCAATCGTTAAGGTACCGATTCCTGGAACTCATTGCCAAACCATCGGATTCTCTCACTGTGGGACAAATCACCATCGTCAGGCCGAAACGAAGGTCGTTCACCATTTTGCCCAAAAGTACTGCCTGTTGGGCATCCTTTTGGCCAAAATAAGCCGTGACCGGTTCCACAAGCAAAAAAAGTTTGGCTACGACCGTGGAGACCCCTCGAAAATGTCCCGGCCGACTTGCCCCACACCAGTGATCCCCCACTCCAAGAACTTCCACCCATGAATCCGACCCGGGGGGATATATATCTTTTACCTCCGGAACAAAAACCATCGTAGCCCCATGGGAGTTACTTAGGCCAAGGTCTGCTTCAAGGGTCCTTGGGTACCGTGCCAAGTCTTCACCAGGACCAAACTGGGTCGGATTCACAAAGATAGAAACCACCGTTTGGGGATGATCAGCGGCAGACCTTGCGATCAATGCCCCGTGCCCTTCATGGAGTGCTCCCATGGTCGGGACAAAGCCAACCGTTTGACCATTAGCCCGACAACTTTGGCGCCACTTCTTCAAATCCCCAATGTTCCTGATGACTTCCATAGTCTGGACCTTTTTCCTGATTCTCAATGATCGGACTTTTCAAGGTGCATCCTCAAGTAGGACCGATCCTCACGATTACCCAATCCCAATGTCGTCGCCAAATCCAATACAAAACCTTGGGCCCTTGGAATATCTTCCTTTGGTGCCATCACTTCCAACTCTACAAAATGGCCAAGACCATCCGCATCATCCAGGCAAATCTGACATGTTAGTTGGGGTAGGTCCAATTTCCACAACTCTCGGGTTTTGTTAATGGTCTTGAAGGAGGTAAAACCCAAAGCCAAAAGGAGCGGTTCGATTTCCGGTCCCGAAACGATTAGCTCGATTTCCTTCCTGACTTTGGCAGGCCCCGCTTGTCTGGAACCTTTGTAACAAATTATGATTTTCCCATCTTTGCTTCGAACCCTCAAAGCCTCCCCCGTTTGGGCAAAATCCCGCTTTGGATGTTGAAAATAGGTATCCACCTCGAGGCTGTTTCCACAGGAAATGCCACCCATTGCCTTGAGCTTTTCGCGAAGGGGGCCAAAATCCCCATGGCTATGCTTGACTTCGACCTCCCAGCAGTTTTCCTTCAAGCAAACTACCTCCCTAGCGGCCCATTGGAAAATACCACCAAAGGGAACCCGCCTGGGTGAAATTCCCTTGGTGGAGTTTTGGTTTCCTATGATGATCCTCGTAGGGTTTTATTCTATCGTGAGTGGTTCGGGGATACAGTATGTCAAATTGGGTAGACCTTTGTTCGGTGGGGGAAATCCCGGAGGGTGAGGCCAAATCTTTTGAAGTAAAAGGAAAAACCATTGGGGTCTTTCAAACCCAGGGACAAATTCGGGCTATTGATGACCATTGCCCCCATATGGGCGCCCCCCTTTCCTCAGGCCATTCCGAAAATGGGGTGGTAACCTGCCCCTGGCATGCCTGGCGATTTCGGCTTGAAGACGGGGCTTGGCTGGACAATCCCAAAATCAAAATAGGGTGCTACAAAACACAATTGGCCCAAGGGCGCATCCAGGTAGAGGAACCCGTTTGATTCCCTGTTTGACCCATTTATTTAACCTCCCCTTGAGAAAGATAGGTGGCATATGGATTGGACATTTGTTGTTTTCAAAAACTGCTATTATGTAGCTGGTTTTGGTATCCATTGGATCCGAAACATCATTTCCCCACCTCCCAAAGACAAAATCATAATCCGCAGTCACAACGAATCATTTTTCCTCTGGCCAATGGCCTATTTGGGATTGGCCTTCGCCCTGGTTTCGCTTTTGGATGGGGGCCGGTTGGCAGTGGTTCCCTCCCATACCACGGTTGAAAAGGTCACTTTCAACGGGAACGAACGGAAGGCTCTGGTTTTGCCCGCAGGGTCAACCGATAACCCGGAAGCCCCCAAACTGCATATCACCCACAGCAAATCTTTGGGAACCTTTTACCTCATCTTCCTTTTCATTTTCATAAACATTGCCTTTAACAAACTCCGGGGGATTTTTTGGTGGTTCTTTTACAGCCTCTGCCTGTTAGGGGGAATCATCCTTTGGCAGTTTGGTTGGCTTGATAATATCACCAACTATGTGGCAGGGTTGGACATTCGGCTCTCCGCTGGCTTTTATTTCTTTTTCTCGCTCTTGCTCCTTTTGAACTTCCTGCTCAGGATTCACCTCCTTGATTACCTGACTTTGGAGTGGGCCGAATTCTCACCCGGTCAAATCCGGATTTGTGAAAATTTCGGGGAAGGGGTCACGGTGAAAGATGCCGCTGGGCTCCATTTTGAGCGGGATAAATCGGACTGGACCAGGTGGTTGGTTGGCTTTGGCATGGGCGATCTGATCATCAAAACCGGGGGTGCCATTCCCGAAACCATTCGACTTCGGAATGTCACCAATATCGATCACAAGGTTAGTCAAATTGACAAACTTTTACGGGCCCGGGAAATCATTCAAACCGTTGGGGATGTGGAACAGGAAAAAACCAACGCATGGTAACCGACCCAGTTCCCATAAAGAAACAAAAAAGGGGAGGGTTTTCCTTTCAGAGAACCCTCCCCTTTTCCATTGGGAATCGACCGTTTTATCTAAAAGACCTATTTCTTCCCGGTGGTACCAGGTCGTTTTGCTTCAACCTCATCCGAGCTCATCGGTTCCTTCACGGGCTGGACATAAAAGGTAGCCTTTTTCTCGGTTTGCAACAATTTGGCTTTTTCCATCGCATCTTTTTTCTGATTGTGGGCATAAACCGCAACCCGTTGATTGGAGTTACTAAAAACACCCCAAACCAATTTGATGGGAACAACCTTGCCAGGTTTTTTCTTGGCCTTGGCAGGCTTCGGAGCACTCTCTTTTTTGGCTTTTTTACCCTTCTTCTTTTTTGGCCCATCCTCATCATCATCTGAAGAATCATCATCCGCCGAAGCATCCTCCTCATCATCGGATTCTTCACCGTCTTCATCGTCCTCATCATCATCATC
>SYLG01000116.1 GCA_005808665.1 Planctomycetia bacterium
AAGCGCACAGGGCGACAAACAAACAAGAACTCTATGATCTAACCGAAAAGAAACTGGAAAACATGAGCGATGATCGGAACCTTCTCCTGGGTTTATATTTCCGGTGTTGTGTTGCAGAACTTTTGCGGTAGGCCATAATTGTAGGCCATATGCACGACCGGCTCCCGGAATGGCTAACTTGGCTTCCGGGTCCGGGATTTGGTGCGACAGGAGTTCGACTATTTTTTGTGATCAGTGGTTTCATAATCACCCATAACCTGTTAAAAGAAAAAACAAAATCTGGATCAATTAACATTGGGTCCTTTTGGATAAGAAGGTTTTTTCGTATTTACCCAGCATTTTTTGCATTTATGATTACTATGTTACTTGTCTATTTAAACTTCGACATGAATTTAGACATAACAAAATATATTGTGACGCTTTTTTTGCTTACCTCCGTGATTCCTGCCAATTCAGGTTGGTATTTTGGTCATACTTGGTCACTTTCCGTAGAGCAAATTTTTTATCTCATCTGGCCAATGCTTATAAAAATTGGCTTAGGTTCACGGTTTTTAATTGCTTCAATTTTACTCTGGCCATTAATTCGTGGTATACACTATCTACTTTGTGAAAAATATCAAATTTTTTACATTCCAATATATGACATTGTTAATAATTACATATTTATGTCAGCAGGATGCCTTCTCGGGTTTTTGATTGACAAATATAATTTTAATAATAAACTTGACAACTATAAAATGTATTTGTTGTTTATTTTCTGTTTTTTCTATCCACTTGTTGAAAGACTTGTTTTTGATAATTTTTTGACAAGTTTTAAACCTGCTCAAACATATATTTCATCCTTTTCCCCTGTCCCAATTTCCATTTGTTTTTTTTATGTTATTTTATTTTTAGTAACTAAAAAAAATACTGTTTTTTATAGAATTTTCAATAGCTCTATTTTGGTTTACATAGGTTCTGTTTCCTATAGTATCTATCTTTGTCAACAATTCTTTACAATCCCATTGAATGGAAACACTTTTTACATTCAATTATTTCCAATAAATGTAATATTGATGGTTGTGTTTTCCCTCCTCCTCTATTACCTTGTGGAAGTGCCTTTCGTCCGATTGGGGCATAAATTGTTCGCAAAGCCCAAATCGGCGAGGCAAATTGGTTGACTCGGAAAAGCCTTCCTTTTTTTGATTTTTGGTTGGAAAGGGTTCCTGCCGCCTTTTTTTGTTCCTGTAAAAGGACTCCAGAAATCCCAAATTGGGTTTCACTATTCCAAACTTCCGAATGGACCCGACCAAGCAAGCCAAGCCCAAAAGTGGTTAAGGCTTCGTTGCCGTGGAAGTGGTTTCTTCAAGTTGTCGGATATTGATTCGGATGGCGGCGAATTGGCCTTACCTTATCTGGATTTGTTCAAAAGGACCTCCCAATCGATATTGTCGTTTACTTGACATGATCCGAATCAATTTTCTGATCCTCCCTAAAAAACCATTGGGGGGGTAAGGGGTGATTTGGACATTGAAGAGGGTTCAACCCAATTTTGATCTATGTAAAGAGCTGGTATGGGTATTAATTGGCCGGAAAAAGAAACCAGGAAGGATCTTGTTTTCGGCAACAAATTGCCTTTCCCCTGGAAGGCAAACCTAAGGAAACCGGCTTTTCTTCTAAAATGACCTGTGGAGGCCCAAAGGGAACGGTTTCGTCCAAGGTGTGTCACCCGAAGGAGTCTATTGCGCATGGAAGCCATGGCGGTCATCGACTTTGAAACCACTGGAATTTCGCCGAATATGGGAGACCGGGTTACCGAGGTGGCCATCGTCCTGGTCGAAGGCGGAAAGATCGTGGACCAATACCAAAGTCTGGTCAATGCCAAGGTACACATTCCCTATTTTATTGAAGAATTAACAGGCATTACCAATGCCATGATTCAATCGGCACCCCCACCTGCCAAGGTATTGCGGGAGATGATCCATTTTTTAGGTGACCTGCCGTTGGTTGCCCACAATGCCTCCTTTGATAGCAAGTTTCTGGATGCGGAATTGGCACTCATTAATGAGGAACGGCGTCAGGAGTTTGCCTGTTCGATGTTACTTGCCAGGCGGTTGTATCCGGGTAGTCCCAATTACCAATTGGGTTCGCTGGTCAGGCATTTGAAGCTGCCAGATGCCAAAAGACATCACCGGGCCCTGGCGGATGCCCAGATGACGGCACATTTGCTGATAAAACTTATGTCCGACATCAAAGACAAATACAATCTTGAATTGGTGTCACACAAACTTTTGAGGCTCATCCAGAAGGCCCCCAAAGCCAAGGTTCAAAGCTGCATCGAAAAAGCGACCAAAGCAAAAACAAGCCGGGTTGCGAAACCCTGCCGCTCGCCCGCATCCCACTCTTGTAACAATACCTTGCAATAGTTGCCTAGCGAAACAGGGCCGCTTCGATGGCGATCCCAGGGCCAAAACCCAATGCCACGATCGGCATCCGTTGTTGGCGCCTTAGCATCCTTTGCAGGATGAACATCACGGTTGGCGAGGAGATGTTTCCGACCTCGGCAAGAATGGCACGGGAATCCTCCAAACCATTTTGGCCCAGATTCAACGCTTCCTCGACGGCATCGAGAATACGGGGTCCACCAGGATGCACCGCCCAGGCCCTGATATCGGAAGTCGTTAGGCCATGGGTGGCAAGGAACCCTGAAATCCACCCCGGAAGGGTCCGGCGAACCAGGGCCGGAATGCGCGGAGAAAGGGTCATGGTAAACCCGTTGTCACCGACTTTCCAGGTCATCAAATCCGTGGAGTTGGGAACAATACACGAGGCGGAACCCGCCAAGCGAAGCCCGGAGGAGGGTTCGGTTGGGTGACCCTGGTTATACCTTAATACCATCGCCGCTGCCCCATCCCCAAACAGGGCGTTGGCGACCAGTTTTTCTTTTTCCCAAAGGTAATGGTTGTGCAAGCTGCAATGTTCCCCCGCCACCATGAGGACGGGTTCCCCGGGGCAAAGGTTGGCCAAACCGTGGGCAGCCCGGATGCCATTGAGGGCCCCATGGCAGCCCATGAAGCCAACATGGGTGCGCTCGATTCCCGGGGAAAGGGGCACTTCCCGAATGATATGCTGGTCGACCCCCGGGGAGAAAAACCCGGTACAGGAAACGGTGATGAGTTGGCGGATGGCCGTTGGGTCGACCCCTGCATCCTGGAGGGCGGATTGGGTGGCCTGAAGGGCCAGGGGTCCAGCAAACTCCTCGTAATGGTCCATCCGTTCTTTTGTGGTTGGCCCCGCAGGCATATGTTTACGAGGCAAAAAGGGAGAGTTGGATTCGTTCGTTCCTTTGAGTATGTCCTTTACCACTTGGCCATGGACCGAAAAATGCCGCTTGCCGATACCACAACCGGCATACACCTTTCCCAGCCATTCGCGGTCCTCCCCATCCGGGCCAAGGAGGGTTTGAGCAATGGTAAGGGCGTCCCCTTGGGAAACCAGGGTTTGCGGTACCGCGGAACCGATCGAAAGTACATCCAAAGCCATGAAACAACATCCTCCTCGACCCATTGGACCAGTAATTTTAGGGAAGCGTGAGGAACTTTAATGAGAAATGGGCCAATTTAAGATAATGGGATCCGCCAATGAGGGTTTTTGGGATTGTGGGGATTGTTTGGGTTGGAAAACCAGCAAACTGGGGAAGGATGGGGCGTTTTTTCCGGACCCAGGCTGTGGGGAAGGGATGATTAAGGGGAATCCATTTCCAGTCCCGGGTTAAATTGTCCCCAAAAGGCTAAGGTTTGATAAATGTCAAGAAACCTTAAAGGAAAGCGGATCCTTTTGACCGGGGCATCGACGGGCATTGGCAGGGCATTGGCAGGCATCCTTGGTGCCAAAGGAGCCAAACTGGCTTTGGTAGCCAGGCAAGAGGACAAGTTAATAGAGGCGGCGGGCGAGGTTCAAAAGGCGGGAGGAGAGGCTTTCGTCCTTCCGGGAGATTTGACAGATCCCAATACGCCATCAAAGGTTATGGATGAAGCTATTAAAGCCCTTGGCGGACTGGATGTCCTTGTAAACAATGCCGGGGTGGGGACCTGGAATCACTTTGCAGAAGGAACCGAGGAGCACTTGCGTCAGGTGTTCGAGGTCAATTTCTTTGCCACTTCGGAGTTGATGCGGTTGGCGGTCAAGGCTCTGATTCGTGGCAACCAACCGGCCATTTTAAACATTGCTTCGATGACCGGGCGGCGGGGAATGCCCGGTTTCAGCGAATATTCGGCTAGCAAACATGCTTTGGTGGGAATGACGGAAGCATTGCGCGGGGAATATCACCGTTTTGGGATAAGTGTATTGTTGGTTTTGCCCGGATTGACCCAATCCGAGTTTTTCAACAATGTCTTGGCAAGCAAAGGAAAAGCCAAACTGCCCATGGAAAAGGCGCTAACTCCCGTTCAAACTGCGACAGCTGTGGTTAGGGCCCTTGAAAACGACACGCGCGAAACCTGGGTAGGGGCCGAAACCAGGCGAATTTTGTGGCTCAACCGGTTCTTTCCAGGATGGTTGGACAAGAAGATTGGCCAAGCCGTTGCCAAGCTTTGGGCCAAAACGGCTTAAAATGGCCGACTGGCGATTGTGTTGGCTACGGTGCATTTGGCCGGTTGGAATAGTAGGCCGGTTTTGAGATCAAGGGGAAGGGACAAGGCATAATGTGTGGAATTGCGGGAATGGTGGACCTTAGTGGCAATCGGCGAGAACCCAATCCAGCTGTAATTAGGGCGATGGCAGATGTAATGTTTCATCGTGGTCCAGATGAAGATGGCTATCTCATTCGGCGTGGAATTGGGTTTGCCAACCGTCGTTTGAGTATTGTGGGGCTTGCGGATGGCAAGCAACCGATCGGCAATGAAACAGGTTCTGTGGAATGTGTATTTAATGGTGAATTCTTTGACTATCCCGAGAGGAAAAGGGAACTCATATCCCATGGGCACACCTTCAAAACACATTGTGACACGGAACTGATCCCGCATACTTACGAAGAAAAAGGGGACAAACTCACCGATGGCCTCAAGGGGCAATTCGCTTTTGCCTTGGTCGATCATCACCGGGGCCGGGTCATCCTTGCCAGAGACCGGTTTGGCGTTTGCCCCCTGTATTGGACGAAAGTCAGGGATGAAGGTGGGGAATGGTTGTTGTTCGGCTCGGAAATCAAAACCCTGTTGGCATCGGGAATGGTGAAAGCCAAGCCTGACCACAAAGGGTTGGCGGTCCTTTTTACCTGCTTTGGAGTGCCCGGACCCAGAACCTGTTTTGAGGGGATTTCGCTTTTACCGCCCGGCCACAAGATCACCATCGACCTGGGTGGTAGTGGTCTTGCTGCCAAAATGGAGGAGACCGCCTACTATCGCCTCGATTTTCCCACGATAGGAAATGAACGCAAGGGTCTGGATGCGACCCTTGCCAATGCGTTTGAGGAAAAGCTTTTAGCTTCGGTGAAAAGGCGCCTCCATGCGGATGTTCCGGTGGTGAGTTACCTTTCCGGTGGGGTGGATTCCGGAATCGTTGTCGCCATGGCCAGCAAGGTTTTGGGCCGTGCCATTCCTGCTTTTACCATTGCCATCCAGGATCCCAAACTGGATGAGACCTCCGATGCCCTTGTTGCCGCAAGGCATGTGGGAGCCCAGCCAATCTCGGTAAAGTTTGGCAAGGCCGAGATCCAGGCAACCTATCCTGAATTGGTCCAAGCGGCCGAATCTCCGGTGATTGACACCTCCTGTGGAGCCTTGCTTTTGCTGGCCAGGGCGGTTCGTCAAAACGGGTACAAAGTCGCTCTGACCGGCGAAGGCTCTGACGAGTGGATGGCGGGGTATCCCTGGCACAAAGCCAATCGGGTACTGAACCGGCTCAATCTTCCTTTCCTCCCCCTGGGGAGGGTAGCAAGGAAGCTGATTCACACCTACTGGGGAGTTCCCAAGGTTTCAAAAGACATCATCGAACGATCCATCTCCGCCGCGGGCGGTTACAATGGCTGGCACGATATCTACGGACTCAATCAATACAACCGGTTCCGGTTTTTCTCGGAAGACATGCATCGGCGGGTGGGGGACTTTGTTCCCTTCGAGGATTTTAACCTACCCACAAACGAAATGAAAAAGTGGCATCCATTGCATCGTGAGCTTTATATCAGTGGCCGTTGCCATCTGCCGGGCCTGTTGTTAAACGCCAAAGGCGATAGGGTTGCCATGCACAGTTCGGTGGAGACGCGCTATCCGTTTTTGGATGAAGAGGTCTTCGAGTTCCTTGCCTCGGTACACCCCGATCACAAGTTCAAGGGGCTTGGGGAAAAACATATCCTTCGTTTGGTAGCGGAAAAATACTTGCCCAAAGAATGCGCCTGGAGGCGCAAGGCAATGTTTCGTGCCCCGTTTGACAGTTTTGAAATCAACGAACATAGTGAGCCCTATATCAACCAACTTTTAAGCGATGAATCGGTGGAACGGGCCGGATATTTCCAGCCAAGTGCCATTCGATATTGGCGGGACAGATCCAAGGCGTATCGTCAAAATGCACCGATTAGGACGACTTTAGAGATGGGGCTAGTTGGGGTGTTAGCGACGCAATTGTGGCATCATTTGTACATTGATCCCAACCTTTGCGAATTGCCAGATTGGAAAAGTCTGAAACCGGATGCCCGGGTAGCTACGGTACCTTGCGAAAAGCAAAACTAACCAGATCTCCCAAGTTATCTAAAAACCCATGACTTCCCATCCATTATGACAGGAGGGATTGGACCAACTATTCTTGGTCCAATCCCTCCTTCCCGTTTCATTGACCATGGTTTGTTTGGTAAGATGATCAGTATGTCTTATTCCCTGACAACGCTTTGGTTTGATCGCGCCCGGTACCTGCCGGGTGTGCTTGCAGTGGGATTCAGTGCCTTGCTGATTGCCTTGCAATTTGGCCTTCTTTTGGGTCTTTTTTCCATCTCCTCTCTCCCCATTGATCACACCGATGCGGATATCTGGGTGGGTGCCCCTGAGGTTTTGGCGGTGGACTTGGGCCGGCCGATCCGGGATGGATTCCTGGCCAAGGTGGCCGTCAATCCCGAAGTCGAACGCTGTGAGGTCTACCTGCAGGGATTCTCCTATTGGTCCAAACCGGACGGGGGAAACGAGCTTTGCATGGTTATCGGTTGCCGCCTCGACAAAGACTCCTTGGGCCGCATTCGCGAACTGACCCCGGAAATGGCGGCCAAGCTTAGTGAACCCGGAGCGATTGTTTGCGATGAATCGGACCTTGAGCGGTTAGGGATCAAAGGCGTCGGGGATACGGCTGAGGTGGCTGGGAGAAGGGTACGGGTGGTGGGTTTAACAAAAGGGATCAAAAGTTTGGCGGGACCGTATGTGTTTTGTAGTGTCAACACAGCCAAACCGCTCCTTCGGATTTTCCCTGAACAGATCACCTATGTGTTGGCCCGGTGCAAAGACCCAAAGGATGCCCCAAAGGTCGTTCAACGCCTTCGCGAACAGGGTGGAGTCTCAGCGTTCACCGCGGATGAATTTTCCTATCGGTCGCGGATGCACTGGCTTCTCAAGACAAAAGCAGGCATAGCATTGGGGTACGCCGCACTCCTTGGGCTTTTGGTGGGGGCGGTGGTAACCAGCCAAACCCTTTATGCGGCGACGGCCGCCTCCATGAAAGAATTTGCGGTGCTAAGGGCCATGGGGATTCCCCGGTGGCGAATGGCGGGATTGGTGATGGCCCAGGCGAGTTGGGTAGGCATCCTGGGGGTGCTCTTTTCCATTCCTGCCGTTCATGGCTTGGCAGCTTTGGCGGCAACTTTGGGTAGCGAAGTCCTTTTGCCCATGTGGCTTCAGGTGGGGGCGTGTACGGTAACCCTCTTTATGGCAGTGATCTCGGGGGTGGTTGCCCTTCGGTCCTTAAGCCAGGTGGAACCGGCCATGCTTTTGCGTTAGGTTTTTCAGAGGGTTGGATTGGCCAAAAAGAGTTGGCAAGATTTGGGAGTCCTGGGAGAGATTCATGGCAGTGAGCCCGCAAAAATCGAGCATCGAAGGTCGCGACCTTAGGCGCGCATTCGGCCAGGGCACCATGCGCTCCACCGCTTTGGCAGGCGTTTCCGTGGACCTTTATCCCGGACAGTTCTCCCTCATGATGGGTCCCTCGGGTAGCGGCAAATCGACTCTTTTGGCCATCCTTTCCGGACTTTTGCGACCGGATCAGGGTAAGGTTCACTCCTTGGGGCAGGACATTTGGGCCATGTCCGAAGGACAGCAGGAAGCCTTCCGCCTGAGGCATGTGGGATTTATCTTTCAGGGATACAATCTCTTTGGTGCCTTCAATGCCGTCCAACAACTGGAATTGGTGGGTCGGTGGGGGATGTCGATGGGTTTTTGGGAGGCCCGCAAAAAGGCCCGCCAAGTCCTTGATATGCTTGGCCTTGGCAAGAAAAAACACCTTCGGCCCTCGGAAATGTCCGGTGGCGAGAAGCAACGGGTAGCCATTGGAAGGGCCCTGATGAAGGACCCGGAACTATTCTTTGCCGACGAACCGACGAGTGCCCTGGATTGGGCCCACGGGGAACAGGTCATCGAACTATTGCGAAGTGCGGCTCACGAGCGAGGGGCCACCGTCCTTTGTGTTGCCCACGACTCCCGCATCATTCCCTATTCCGATCAGGTCTTGCACCTGGAAGACGGCCAATTAAAGGGCGTGGTTTATCCCGACGGCAAGTCGGGGCGCCCGGAACGCGAGGAAGACAAGACTCATTCCATAAAGTCTGGTTTGCCTGGAGGTGACGATGAAGGTTGGAACAAAGGAAGGACGGGAAGTCGCCTCTACCGAACGGCTTGATGCCGACCGGTATACAGCTACACTTCCGGCCAGGAACCACGATTATACCCCGCATCCTGAGGGTAACCTCCCAAGGCCAAAGCGCCTTGCTTTGCCTGCTTTGGGCTTGGGGGTCCTCCTTTTGGGGGGGTCATTCGTTGGGGCGGCAATGATCCTTAAGGGTTCCCCTTTCACGGTTGGCTCACTAATCACCCCAAAGAATGGGACAGAAGTCAAACTCCCAACCGCGATCATCCCTCCTGCTCCCGACCTCCTTGCTGTGGAAGCATCCAAGCGGGCCGTTTGCGCAGCCTTTGTCGATGTGGAGCAGGGCATTACCCCGATCTATCCCCTTGCCCCGGGACGGGTAAAAAAGATCCTTGTGGCGGAAAACCAGAAGGTCAAAATGGGGGAGGTCCTCTTTCAATTGGATGATACCCTCGCCAAGGCACAACTTGCCGAAGCCACCGCGGATGTCGCTGCTGCCATCCAGCAATTGGAACAAGCCAAAAGTTTGAACATCCAGCATCAGGAACAACTCAAAGGCCAAAATGCCGCCGTCGATGCCCGGAAAGCCGAACTTGCGGTCGCCCAATCCAAACAAAGGAGCTCCAAAAAAGCCCTCGATAACAATCTCCTTAGCCAGGATGAATATTTGGGTATTGAAAAAGGGGTCGAAGCCGTTCAAAGCTCGCTTCGTATTGAAGAAGCCAAAGTTCGTGGCCTTATGGCGACCAACCCCAAAACCGCAGAATTACTTGCTACCAATGACTTGGCGGCAAGGCGGGCCCGGTTGGACCGAGCCGAATTTGGCCTTAGTGAGTGCTTCATCAAGGCACCCTTTAATGGCGAGGTCCTAAGGCTTTTCATCAGCGAAGGTGAGTCGCTTGGACCCAATCCCAGATCTCCAGCGGTTTATATTTGTCCCGACAAGGCCAAAATCATCCGGGCGGAGGTCGAGCAGGAATTTGCTCGCCGTATCAAACTGGGCCAAATCGCCATGATTCAGGACGATACCGCCCTTGCCAACGACACCTGGAAAGGAAAGGTTACAAGGGTATCCGGCTGGTACGCCCAACGAAGGTCCACCAGCCTTGATCCCATGCAGTTCAATGATCTGAGGACACTTGAATGTATTATCGAGGTCGAACCAAACGAGTTACTTCCCTCCCTTAGAATTGGCCAAAAAGTGCGGGTGACTTTACTCCCATAAGGTTTTCCTTCCTATAGGAAAGTTGAGTAAACAAACTTTGGCGACCTTGTCCTTACCGGGCAACACTCCCCAAAATCGGTAAAACACCCTAAGGTCAAGGCATACGCCTTGGCCTTTTTTGTTCCATCAACGGGGCGCCAATGAACCAATTTCTCCATGGCTTGGTGAGAACTGTAGCTCAAACCTGGCGATGTGAAAGTCCGGTGCTGGATATTGGGTCCTATCTTGTAAAAGGGCAGGAATCCCTTTGTGATCTTCGGCCCCTCTTTCCGGGCTTGGAGGTGCTTGGGCTGGATTTTCGCCAAGGCCCGGGGGTGGATGTCAAAGGTAATGCCCAAACCCTCCCCTTTGCCCAAGGCTCCATACAGACTCTCATTTCCATGAGTTGCCTGGAACATATCGCCCAATTCTGGAAAGCCGCTGCCGAAATGGAACGCGTTCTTTCCCCGACGGGAATTGCTCTCATCAGTGCCCCGTTTTATTTCCATATCCACAACTATCCTTCGGATTATTGGCGATTTTCTCCGGCAGCCTTCGAGCTGCTTTTTGCCCAGGCAAACACCCGAATTGTGGGCTGGCAAGGTTCGGCGAAACGCCCTTTGAACAGTTGGGTCATCCTTTTCGGCAAAGATCGTGACCCTCTAACCAAAACTGATCTTTCCCATTTTTCCAAAACGCTCAATCTTAACTGCGCTGAGCCGATAGGTTGGGTTCGTCGTGTTGCCTTTGAGGTTTTGGCCTTGGCGGTTGGACGGCGAGTGTTTTCCCCTTGGTTGGATAGAAATTTTTGGGAGCTAAGGGCCCATGGGGTGGCCGGAGAATCGTCGTTTGTCGAAGTTTCCTCAAAATCGCCCTATCCGATTCAATGATTTCCTTCGTTTTAGCCGATACCATCGTTGGAACTGTTTCCCTTGGATTGGGTTTGGTTGGGGTATTCCCTGACCAACCAGAATCACTATAGCGGAAACATTGGGATGGGGGATGTTACCATGCGATGGCGCTTTTGGGGAATGTTGGGGGCGGTGGTGTGCCTCGGACAAGGGGTTTCCGCGCAAAATTCTCCCTCCAAAGTAACACCTGCACTTGGAGTTGTGAAATGGGACCAATCGGTTACCGTTGATCCCCAAGGTTCCAATCCCGCAAACCCACCCACTCCCCTCCCCGTTGTGGCATCCGGAAACGAATTGCCCTTAGTGAGTGGAGAGGGATTCCAAGGCAGGAATGGTTTTTTCAATGCGACCGGATTCCATGAACAGGGTCAATTATGGGGTGGTTTGGACTATTTGCTTTGGTGGATGACCCCGAACCCCATCAGCGGACCTGAATTGGTAACCCGGGGGAGTTGGAATGATTCCGCCCCAGGTGCGGTAGGGCAAACCAATACGGTGATTGTTGGTCCCGCTCCTGACATTCAATACGGGGGCTTTAGTGGTGGCAAATTGACCTTGGGAGGTTGGCTTGATTTGGACCAATCCCTTGGTATTGAGTTTACCGGCATTCTCATGGAACAGCGTAGCTTTGGTGCCTATTACGCAGGTGCTACCCTCCCCAACGGTCAAATTTTTACCAACCCTACCAAAGAACTTTTGCCTTACCTTGGCACCAATGCGATAGGCCAGTGGTCTACCGCCAGCACCCTTAAACAAGCCGGTGTGGTCCTGCCTCCCACCAGCAATTACATGCTTGGATCGAACCTCCAGATGTGGTCTGGCGACATCAGCGGGGTAGCCAACTGGGGTCGTAACGCCACCCAAAGCTTTGATGTCCTTTTTGGATTTCGACAAATGCAGGTTCAGGAGGGATTATCGCTCAAGGGGCAAACGGCCTATTACGACTTTCCCAACTCGCAATATGTGACCCAGACAGGGGTGGATTCAATAGCCTCCACCAACGGGTTTTACGGTGCCCAGTTAGGTGGCAAAATTTCGGAACAATTTGGCTTTCTGAAAGTCGATGTCGTGGCCAAGTTTGCCATGGGGGCAACCGTCCAGAATATCAACTTTACCGGTACCAATACCGTAACCACTTTGGCAGGGGCCACCACCACCCCGGGATATGTTTACACCCAAAAAAGTAACCTCGGGCTTCATAACGCCACCCGCTTTGCCGTTTTGCCTGACATCATGGTCAAAATGGGCCTTCCGGTTACAGAAAACCTTCAAATGGGTGTGGGTTACAGCTTTATGTACCTAAGCTCGGTCGCCCGAACCGGTAACCAGCTGGATCCCTATATCAACGCGGCCGCCAATCCGGCCCACCCCATTGCCAACATGGGTAATGACGGGATTTGGGCCCAAGGCGTGATGTTTTCGGCCGAGTTGAAGTATTAATTCTGTCCAATTTAACGAAAAGAGGCATTATTCCCTTTGGGGGATTTTGCCCTTCTCTTCGTGATCTAGGGGTGAAAGTCAAATAATCTGAAGAAAAACCGCCTCTTTTTGCCGATTAACATTGCCGCCAAACTCTAAACTGAATCAGAATGGGAGTGACCCTCAAAAGTTGCATTCCTTGGGATAGGGGTATTTGAATCATGTGGACCGCCGCCGCTGCTCTTCTTCTCAGCCTTGCTCCCCATCAGGATGGCAAGCTGGCCATTTCCAACCTCCGAGCCACCTATGGTGTTCCGGGCATCATTCGGGAGACCTCAAGGGTTAGCCCTGGAGATGTCCTTTACCTCTGTTTTGATATTACCGGGGTAAAGCTGAATGCGGAAGGAAACGCCACCTATTCCTTGACCACAGAAATCAGGAACGGTGCCGGGGATACCCAATTCAAACATGCAGGCAAACCCGTTACCGTAAAGGCCCTGTTGGGTGGCGACCGGATCAGTGCTTATACCACCGTCGATGTTGGTTCCAAACAAAAGGCTGGGGAATATACCGTTTTCATTTCTGTCAATGACGAAGGGGTCACCGCTTCCACCAAGGCATCGTTCACCCTGGCGGAACCAGAGTTTGCTCTCGTTCATGTGTTGACGGCCCTGGATGCCGAGCGCAAGGGAATTGCGGCAAACTTTTCGGTTGGTCAAACGGCTCACCTTTCCGGTCAAATTGTAGGATTCAAAAGGAATGATGTCGGTGCTCCCGACATTAAAGTCGAACTGGTGATTTTGGACGATCAAGGCACCCCGACAAACAAAACCCCAATCACGGGTTCCATTGATTCCAAAAGCAAAGTTCCAAGTGGTGCGGTTGCTATTCCCGTTCAGGTTCCGGTGGGCCTAAATCGACCGGGTAAATTCACCGCAGTCATCAAGGTTACGGATCAGGTTACTGGCAAAACGAGCGGCCTCAAACTTCCCCTGGTTGTCAGTGAAGGCAGATAGGTCCCCAAAACATTTCAACACAAACCCTGTTGGGAGATCTGGTATGATCGGCTCCGTTAGGATGTTTAGGGCCTCGACACTTGTAGCCCTTGGTGCGGGTTTCTTTTTCGGATCGGCAATGGGCCTCTCCGCACAAGAAGCTGCGGGCATTGTCAAAAGTGCCAACAATACCGGCCTTGTCAAACCCAAAGGATCCAACGAGTGGACCCTGGTCAAAGGGGGGGCCACGATTCAACCGGGCGACAAAGTCCTTTCAGGCAGTCGGATGGTGGTGGCTGCCCCGGATGGTGATGTCACCCTGGATTTTCGCGGGGACATCGCAGGCGTTAGCCCTTTTCCCATTCATGAAACAGTGGTGGAATTCAACCAGCCCGGCAAAGGGATCGACATGGAGATCAGCCCCTCGCGAGGGAGGCTGGATCTTACCAATACGAAAAAATCAGGGTCCAGTCTGGTAAAGGTTAATTTTTTCGGGGAGAGTGCCCTCGTCAGGATGAAAACCCCAGGCACCAAGTTCACCGTGGAGATGTTGGGCCGCTGGGCCGCTGGGGAACATTTCTCCCGAACCTACGAAAAGGACCAGACTCCCACCATCAGCGTCATCCTGATTGTCATCAAGGGCGAAATCGAAATCAGCCATGCCGAAGTAACCACGCTCCTCATCGCACCTCCGGGACCCGCCAAGATCCACTTCAACAACCACACCGTGGGTTACATCCACCCTGAAAATCTGGACAAGCTGCCGGATTGGATCTCGGGCAACTTCAGTTCCAAAAGTCCCCTGATTGCCGCCCGGATTGCCAGTGGGGAAAGGTTTTTCGCTCTCCTCAACGAAAAAGGGGCGATTGGCCCGGCTCTGGATGTTATGGCCGGTTCCGCAAACGAAATGGATCGTCGGATTGCCATTTTCATCATGGGAGCAACGGACAATTTGGACAAACTTTGGTCCACCATGCTGAGTCTGAAAACGGCTGATGTCCTGGATGATTCCGTGATTGCCCTCAGGCATTGGATTGGACGGGAACCCGGCCAGGACGCCAAACTGTGGAACTACCTGGTTAATACCCGCAAATATACGGAAGGCCAGGCGGACCAAGCCTTGGACCTCCTCCACAGCCCGTCCAAGGCCGAATTGAGTCGCCCGGAGTATTTTGAACATTTGGTCCTTTTGCTTGGGGCCAAAAGGGATCTTCCCCGGATATTGGCCTACTGGCACCTGTCCCGCCTTATGCCCGAGGGATCGAATATTGGTTACAATCCTTTGGGATCCCCCGAAACGAGGAAGGTTGCCGCAGCCCGCTGGGCCAACCTTCTTGCCAAGGATAAATCCGGCCTTCAGAAACCCAAAGGGAAAGGGCCTTCCGCCGCCAGGGAATCCGATATTGGTCCAGTGAAAAAAAAGTTGTCCCTTCGTGAGCTTCTTCGCCACGCTTGGAAACGGTAGAATACAGAGTTAGCTTTCAGTGATTCCGGGAGACTTGCCATGTCCAACCGTAGATTCTGGTTCCGAAGCCTTGGGGGCCTTTTCTTTTGTGTAGCTTTGGTGGGTCTTACCCAAGGCCGTCAGGACGATAACGACGCAAAAATCAAGATCGCCAGGGAAACCCTTGCGAAAGAAAAAGCGGATCGTGAAAAAGCGATACAAAGTCGCATCGACTCTGCGGACAAAATGCTTGCCTCGACTGTCCTTTCCGATACCGCCAAGCCCAAGGTAGATAACTACATGCAGGGATCTGGTGGCGGTGGGGGTATGGGAGGCGGTTGGGGTGGGTTTGGTGGTGGGTATGGAATGGGAATGGGTATCGGCGGACTTGGCATGGGAGCAACCCTCCAGGGAGAATCCTCCTTGCTCAACGCCAAGGCCAACTTTGGCTTTACGGAACAACAGGCCATGTTGGGACAACAACAGGTCAAGCGAGCCCAAATTCAAAACAAGTCCGCCTCTTTTAATGAAAATATGTACGAACTCTCCAAGATGCCCGAAGTTTATGCAGCCCATCGCGAACAGAAGGAAGCTCTTCGTGACAATGACCGCTTGCAAAAACTGGACAAGGCAGGAACGCTCCAACACGATGAAATGTACCTTGTCCACGATGGGTCAGCCCTCAACACCTTGCTTGACCAGGTGACAACCCTGCAATCCAGGTTTGGAATCCATGGACCCAACATTCCACTCAGCCCAGACATCCTCAATCACCTGAACCTTACCAGTCCCAATGCGGTGAATGGGGCCGGGCCGCTCCGTGATCCACGCAAATTGGTTTGGCCCCTTGCCCTTCGCACAAAAGAGTTTGCCCCTAACCGTGGCACTATCGAAAAGATGGCTCCCGAATGTGTAAGCCAGGCTGTTTCAGGCAATATTGATGGCGACACTTATAACACATTCATGAATGAAATCAGCAAGTTTCAGGATGCCCTCAAGGAACAGGTCGAGGATATGCGACCAACCGATTATATCCTTGCCAAACGCTACCTCTCCGACTTGGAAGATGCCGGCAAGGCCATTGCGGAACCGTCCAATGCCAGCCTCTTCATGTCGCCCACAAAAAACCCGAACATCACCTCCGTTGGGGCCTTGATTGCGGTGATGACAACGGGTGGAATGAAATTTGGTGGAGCCAACAGCCCTGACATTTCGGCCTATGATGCCTTTTACCAACAGTTCAGGGCCTATGAAGATCAGCTTTCCCGGTCCGTAGGTGCCAAATAAGTCCACGCGACTTCACGGTTTTTCCAAACGATTTTTCGACAAACGGGGCGCATGGGCGTCCCGTTTTTGTTTGATTTACAAACCTTACTTTTGGGCCGGATTCAATAAGGCCGTTTTGAGGGCAACCCGAAGGGCGTTTTCACTTCCCGAAGCAACCCAACACCAATCCCCCAGATTGGAGTCCTTTTCTTCCCACGCTTTTTCTGTGGGAACATAGCCGGTCACCGATTCTCCATAACCGGCACACAAAACCACAGCCTCCGGCCGCAGTGATTTGGCATAAAGTTGGTATTCCACATAGCTTTCTCCTGGTGCCAACAAAAGGGCCGCTCCACCAAAATCAAGGATGGGCAGGTCAAGCGGCCGTTTGAGTCGTTCCTGACAACTAAGCCCCATGGCCGCCAAACACTGATCAAAGGACCTGGGGGCGTGAAGCTTGGCTTTTAGCGATGCCGTATCAAATCCAAGGGAATTACGATAGGGCAATTGAAAGGGAACACTTGCAAAGCGAAATCCCGGATTTTTGAGCGGTTTGGCGGCGGCCAGGGCTTTGGTCATTGCATCGGAAAGTCGGCCCGCAAGGAGCATCCGGTTGCCTGGGGCGCCATCATTGTATTTGCCTGCCGTGACATTGCCGCTGCACCCTGAAAGGTAAATCGTATGCAAACCAGGGTGGGTTTGCTCCACCATGCGCCTTGCCAACCCCGGAAAATCCGCCGAGACAGCTCCCTGGCCATATTGGCTCATGGGATGGGTTGCGTAGCAAAAGAGTGCGGTCATCGTTTTCCCGGAACCTTTCAGGGAGATCATGGCCATTTCCGGATCAATGACTCCGGTTTCTCCCTGCCTAAGCTCCCCATCACGGGTCGTGCTGCCGCGATCAAACCGTATCCGACCTTTGGAATCAAGCGTACGCCTGTTGCTGGATACATCCTGGACAGGGACTCGCGAGGCACAAATTGATTCCACCGATTTTAGATCCCCCAAGGCGACCCTGGCGGCCTTGGCCACCCGTGTCACCACTTCTTCATGAAAGGCAACATTGCAAACCGAGCCTTTTGAACCTGCTTTTTGGAGGATCTCCTCGGCACGAAGATCCGCCACGGGTGCGTCGTGTTGATGGACGGAGGAGACAAGAACCCGGTCCGGAGTTGTTCCGGTGGCATCGGCCAAAGCCGTGCGCCAGGCATCGTGGGCTGTATGCCTTATTTCGCACCAATCGACCGAGACGATCACCACCGGTGGCTGGCCCTTGGATACCAGGACGATCCCTTTGGCAAACAGTGGGTCCAAATAAGTAGCCACCGGGCGTATTCCCCCTCCCATGCACGGATGGCCTACCGGTGGGTTGATTTCCGCCTGGAATTGTCCAACCCGAAGCAGGAGAGGTTCGGTACCCAAGGACAAATTGGGATAAGCCAAGGCAAGGGCAGCGTAGCCCATTTCCCTTCGATTGAACGACGGGGATTCCATTTTGGGTACTCCACGAGGAGATTAGAGGTTCGGGACCGGTGGATCTGTAAAGTATCCTAATCCAATCGGGAGCATTTGGGGGAGATCCAATCATGCGATTCATCCAGGTTTTTGGGGCAGGCCTCCTTTGCGTTTTGCCTCTGAGTCAGTCGGTGAGCGGGGAATCCGGGATTTCCCCACGGGATTGGCCGTCGTGGCGTGGCCCCACCAGCAATGGCGTGGCTCCAAAAGAGGCGAGGCCACCGCTTAAGTGGGATGATAATACCAACATATTGTGGAAGGTGGAATTACCCGGTCCTGGAAGTGCCACCCCCATTGTCATAGGAGATCAGGTGATTGTCCTGACGGCCACGAAAACCGATAAACTGGCCAAACCGGAGGAACTTCCCCCAAGAGATACCCGCTTTGAAACGAAAACCAAAGCCCCTGACCGGTTTTATCATTTTGAGGTCCAGAGCTTTGCCCGGGAGACTGGGAAACGCCTTTGGACCCGTTCGGTAAAACAAGCTGTTCCCCATGAAGGCCATCACGCCACCCATTCCTATGCGGGCGGGTCCCCGGCAACCGATGGCACCAGAATCTACGCATCGTTTGGTTCCTTTGGGGTTTATGCTTTGGATCTTTCCGGAAAAATCCTTTGGAGCCGGGACCTTGGGCACCTCCATACCAGGTTGGGTTGGGGGGAGGCAGTGACACCGGTAGTGTCCGGGGACAGCGTTGTTCTCAACTGGGATCAGGAGGCGGATTCGAGTTTGATTGTGCTGGATGCGGCTACTGGCAAAACACGGTGGGAGGCCAAGCGGAATGAAAAATCGACATGGTGTACTCCCCTTATTGTGAAACATAAGGATCAATCCCAGGTCATCGTAAACGGAACCAACCGGGTCCGCTCCTACGACCTTGCCGATGGCAAGTTGGTATGGGAGGTAGAGGGCATGACTGCCAATCCCATTCCCTCCCCGGTGGCCGAGGCGGGTGTGGTGTATGTAATGAGTGGTTATCGCGGATCCTCGGCCATGGCCATTTCATTGGATGCTATGGGTAATGCGGAAAACAAGGTTTTGTGGAAACACGCAAAAGGAACCCCTTATGTGCCTTCGCCGTTGCTTTATGATGGCAAGCTCTATTTTACGCATGTAAACTCCACAATGTTGAGCATTCTGGATGCCCGGTCCGGCAAGCCGCTATTGGAAGGGGAGCGCCTTTCCGGAGTCAGCAGTTTCTACTCCTCCCCGGCCCTTGCCAACAACAGAATCTACATGGTGGACCGAAACGGAACAACTCTTGTATTATCGGCGGAAGGAAAACCAAAGATATTGGCTACGAACCGACTTTCGGACAGGGTGGATGCAAGCCCCGCCATTAGCGGGGACATACTCTTTTTGCGAGGGGAAAAGTATTTGCATGCCATTGCCCAGAAAAAGGACTGAACATCACGCAAGGGTAATGCCAACCACAATCCCTGTTTGACGGTGCATTAACCCAAGTTACGCAGTTGGGACCATGAAAACCGTGTTTTTCCCGGGAAAAAGTTAAATCAGGCTGCAAAAGTCGGGACTACAAATCCTCTTTACAGGTTCTGTTTCAAGGCGTTTGATCCTGATTGGCGAGAGAC
>SYLG01000117.1 GCA_005808665.1 Planctomycetia bacterium
GGAACGCTGATCTCGGCGATTTTGCTTTTGTTCCACCAGCAGTGGCGAACCTCGATCAACCGGTTTGCCGAGGCGATGACGCTTTTTGCGGTGGCTTGTGCGGGGATCTATCCCCTTGCGCACATGGGTCGGCCCTGGTTTTTCTACTTTTTGCTTCCCATGCCAAACACCATGCAGCTTTGGCCCCAGTTTCGTAGCCCCCTGATCTGGGATGTGTTCGCCGTTTCGACCTATGCCACGGTATCGCTGCTTTTTTGGTACACAGGCCTCATTCCCGACTTTGCCAGCGTGAGAGACCGGGCCAAAAACATCTGGATCAAGCGCATTTATGGGGTTTTGTGCCTGGGATGGCGTGGTGCGTCGATGCACTGGCACCGCTATGAAAATGCCTATTTGACGCTGGCCGGCCTAAGCACGCCGCTTGTGCTTTCGGTTCACACCATCGTGTCGTTCGACTTTGCGGTGGGCAACCTTCCAGGGTGGCACGCCACGATTTTCCCGCCCTACTTCGTCGCCGGGGCCGTGTTTTCCGGTTTTGCCATGGTGGTTACCCTCGCCGTCCCCGCCCGGGCCGCCTATGGCATGAAAGACTTCATCACCACAAAACATCTGGATAACATGGCCAAGGTCATGTTGGTCACCGGTTTGATGGTGTTTTACGGCTATGGCTGCGAAGCTTTCATGGCCTATTACAGTGCCAACGAATATGAACAGGGACTGTTCATGCTCAACCGGGCCTTTGGTCCCTATGGCATCTACTATTGGCTTTTGATCCTGTGCAACGGGATCATTCCCCAACTGTTGTGGATCCGGTCCGTCAGGCTCAGCATTCCACTCCTGTTCATCATCTCGATCATCATCAACATCGGGATGTGGCTGGAAAGGTTTGTAATCCTCATGTCGCTTCAGCGGGACTTTGTCCCTTCGAGTTGGGGCCAGTACTCCCCGACTTTTTGGGACATTACGACCTACATTGGCTCGTTCGGGCTGTTTGGCTCGCTCATGTTCCTGTTCATGAGATTTGTGCCGATCATCTCGGCCTTTGAAATGAAGCACCTGATACCGGAATCCCATGTCCACCAACCGAGTGATGACCACGGCCTTTCCGGCCACGGCCATAAAGGGGGGGCGCACGCATGAGCGCAACAACCGAGAAACCCGGACTCTTTGGCCTTTTGGCCGAGTTCGAAACCACCCAACAAGTTTATGATGCGGCCCATTCGGTTCGCAAAGAGGGCTTTACCAAAGCGGAGGCCTATTCCCCCTTTCCCATTGATGGGTTGTGGGAAGCAATCGGTCACAAACGGACCATGTTGCCCACCCTGATTTTTTGTGGTGGGCTCCTGGGTGCCATCACCGCCTTCTGTTTGCAGACCCTGACTTCAGGATCCCATCCCGACAGCCTTGATCCGCTCCTCGACGGGACGGTATCGACGCTCACCGGGAACATGATCTCGTTCAACTACCGGATGAACATAGCCGGCCGGCCCTTCTTTTCGTGGCCTGCCTTTGTGCCTCCCATCTTTGAAATGATGATCCTGTTTTCCGCGTTTACCTCGCTGTT
The DNA here is from genome assembly GCA_005808665.1 of Planctomycetia bacterium. Lineage (GTDB taxonomy): Bacteria > Planctomycetota > Planctomycetia > Gemmatales > Gemmataceae > SYLG01. The sequence continues at coordinate 1,565 of SYLG01000117.1, forward strand.
TGGCATGCTTTTGCTCAACGGGTATCCGCAACCGCATCACCCTCTTTTCAACAACCGGAAATTTGACCGGGCCTCCACCGACCGTTTTTTCATCTGCATTGAGGCCACCGATCCAACCTTCGATCGTGAAGCAACGGAACAGTTCCTCCAGGGGCTTAAACCGTTGTCTGTTACGGAGGTTCCCCTCCAATGAATTTGAGGACAACCAACATGAGCCGCATCCTGCTGTGGACATGCCTGTTCTGTGCCCTGTCCCTGACAGGGTGCTATCAGGACATGGCACTCCAACCCAAGGTCAAGGCCCAGCAGGGCAACAGTTTTTTTGCCGACGGACGGGGATCGCGCCCGTTCGAGGTCGGTGTGATTCCCCAAGGGGAAGACTTCCTGCGGGAGGATACCCACCTTTACACAGGCAAGGTGGCCGATGCACCGGCGCTTGATTCGTCCAAACCGGAAACCGTGATGGCCCAGTATCATGACACCTTTCCGGCAAACATCACCGTTAATGAGGCTTTGTTGAAACGGGGCCAGGAACGGTACAACATTTATTGCGCAGTGTGTCACGGGCAAACAGGCAACGCCGATGGCACGATAGTCCAGCGCGGTTTCCTGCGCCCCCCGGCGTTTTATCCGACCACCGTAAAACATGGCCGCGATGGGGAACCCGATGGATTTGAGGCAGACCACAATTCCCGGGGAATGCACTATTTTGGCGCCAAGGGTGTGCCCCTGTGGAAGGCCCCTGTGGGGTATATCTATTCGGTGATCACCAATGGATTCGGGGGCATGGCCAGCTATGCGGCCCAGGTCAACCCGCGCGATCGCTGGGCTATCGTTGCCTACATCCGCGCTCTGCAATATAGCCAATCTGAAAAGGCCCGTGGCGACCTCGAAGGTGCCAAGCTAACCCAGGCCACGCCTGAACAATCCAATTCGGAAAAGTCGACTCTTGCCTCGCAGGATGCGACCCCACCTGCCAAGCAGGTGTCGGTCCGGAAAGATGGGAGCAAGTAATGTCCAATCCAGCGGAAATTCCTGCCGTCGCCCTTGACCGCATTTTGACGGCCCGGACCCTTGCCCTTCGTATCGCCCTTGGCGGGTTGGTCGGGAGCCTGGTGATTGCAGGGCTGTTTGAGGGCACCGGGCAATTCCTCCGTTCGTACCTGGCAAGCTTTGTCTGGGTGTTCGCTTTTGGCTTGGGAAGCCTTGTGCTTCTCATGATCCAGAACATTTCCGGAGGCGTTTGGGGCTATGCCACCCGCCGTTTGCTCGAAGCCGCAGCCTGGACCCTGCCAGCACTTTTCGTCCTTTTTCTGCCCGTCCTTTTGGGCTTCACCGGGGCGTATGACCTGGTCAAGGAAAAACACCTGATCAGCAAACCCCACTATGAAGAGGAACACACCTTTGAATCCCCCCGGCTTTACGAGTGGGCGGTGCCCGACGCCAAGGTTCAAAACGACAAGATCATCAAGGCAAAATCGGGTTACCTGAACATTCCATTTTGGCTCATCCGGTCGGCCATTGCATTTGCCCTCTGGATAGGCATGGCCTTCTTGTTGGTTTCCCTTTCGGACAAACAGGATCGGGAAAGCGATCCGGCCAAGCGCCTCCTCATCAAAAAACGGATGAAGGCGATCAGCGCCCCCGGGATCCTGGTATTTGCCCTCACCATCCTGTTTATTTCCACCGACTGGGTCATGTCGCTTGAGCCCCACTGGTATTCGACGATGTATCCGGTGATTTTCGGATTCAGCATGCTTTTGAGTTCGCTGGCCCTTGCCATCATTGCCCAGGTGAAGATTTATGATGTGAAGCCCTTTGACAAGGCGATGACCCGCAACCACCTGCGCGACCTTGGCAGTTTCATGCTCGGTTTTGTGGTGTTCTGGACCTACATCTCCTTCAGCCAGTTTTTGCTGATGTGGTCGGCCAACCTGAAGGAAGAGGTTCCCTACTACATTGCCCGAACGACTGGCGGTTGGGAAATCATCACCTTGCTGCTGGCCCTGGGCCACTTCTTCATTCCCTTTTTGCTGCTTTTGTTCCGGGAAACAAAACGCCGGAAAGAGATCATCTGGAAGATTGCGGCCTTTATCCTTTTCATGCGCTTTATCGACATCTTTTGGCAGGTGGGTGGAGCGTTCCACCATGGTCACCTGTCCATTCACCTGCTGGACTTCTCCACCCTTGCCCTGTTGGGTGGAGCGTGGGCATGGGTTTATTTGGGCAATATTTCCAAGCGGCCCCTGCTGCCCCTTCACGATGAGCGTGAAGACAAGCTGCCGATTTACGGGGTCTAGCACTTACGGAAAGGGTTCGGGAGGACGACATGGCAGAACACGCCAAGCCCACGGGTGGCAAATTGGTGGAGACCGCAGACATCAACCACGGTGTGGTTGTTGGTTTCGTCGTCGTCCTCACCGTTGGGGTTATCATTGGTTTCCTCGCCATGAACTACCTTTGGACATTCCTTGTTGAATTGGAAATGGAAAGGCATGTGGCGGTTGATCCGATCAAGGCGGTTCGCCAGGAAAAGGAATATGAATCGCAAAAGGCGATGTTGTTTGACCGGATGATCCCGGTGGCAAAACGGACCTTTACGGGTGACAAAAAAGCCAATGATGCCGATTGGCTCGAATACCAGGTAGCTCTTGATCGCATCCATGTTCAAGGGATCCCCCGGGCACCCTTACCCCGCCAACCCCTGTTGGAAGGTGCGGATATCCTGGACCCAAGGCATTCCGGTGCCGTTCGTGATCCCATTAGCCAGGGACAGGACAACATCCGTGATGGCAACTTGCTTCTGGATCCCAAGGGGAATGGGGAGATCCTTAAAAAGCTCAAAGCCGAAAAGAAGCTCACCATGCCGGAAGCGATCAATGACATGGTGAAAAAAGGTCTGCTCAAAAGTTCAGCAAAGTAAGGTAAGCGGTTTTTTCAAAGGATGATGGGTCCATGATGCGGTTTGTGACAAAATGGTTTGCGGTAATGGGCTTGGGACTTTGTCTCATGTCCAGGCCCACCGTTTATTCGCAAGCCGATCAGGAATCCCGGATCACCTCAAGGGCGCCAGGCTCCATGGATCCGGGCAAGGATCGCCTCTCGGCTTTGCGCGATGAGGTCGGTATTGATCAAAAGCTTGGAGAAAAAGTCCCTCTGGACGCCAGTTGGACCGATGAACTGGGCGAAAACCACACCCTGGCAGAAGTGCTCAAGTCCGGTCGGCCAGTTCTTTTGGTCCCGGCGTATTTCAAATGCCGCCTGATTTGCAACAAGGTTTTGAACGGGGTATTCGATTCGCTTAAACTGACCAGTTATCAACCGGGTCGGGATTTTGAGCTGGTTGTTTTCAGCTTTGACGATCGCGAAGGGCCAGCCGAAGCGCGCGCCAAAAAAGATCAGATGATGGCGACCGTCGGACGCAAACGATCTGTGGAAGGGTGGCATTTCTGGACAGGTTCCCCGGAGGCCATCAAGGGACTTACCAAGGCGATTGGTTTCCGCTACCTCTTCGAGAAGGAGCGGGATGAATACATGCACGGGACCGGAATCACCGTGTTGACTCCCAATGGGGAGGTTTCCCGCTATTTGATGGGAATCAATTACCCTGCGACGCAACTGCAGCTAGCCCTCAGTGAAGCCTCCGGCAACCGGATCGGAACGCTGGTTGACCAGGTCAAGATGCTCTGTTTCACCTATGACCCCGCCTCGGGCAAATACACCCTGGTGGTCATGAGGCTGGTTCAGGCAGGAGGCGTCCTTACGGTCTTTTCCCTGTTTACATTCATGGGTTGGAACCGGATCCGGAAGTGGTTCCACCAACCCTTAAAGTCAACCTTTACGGCATTGCCCGGTGCGGTGTCCGACCCGATCAGGGACACTCACGGGGTGTCCAGGACATGATGGTGAATTCCATGTTTGCATCAGAATTTCAACTGTTTCCCACCCAGGCGTCTTCCGTGGCTCCCGCTGTGGACCTTCTCACGCTGTTCATCCTGGCGGTGAATGTCGGTATTACCGTTTTGGTGATGGTCCTTTTGGTCGTGTTTGCCATCCTCTTCCGCAGGAAATCGGAAAGCGATCTGCCGAAGGCGATTCATGGCAATGTCCCCCTGGAAATCTTCTGGACAGCGATTCCCTCGGTCGTCTGTCTGGTCATGTTTTTCTGGGGCGTCAAGGTCTGGTCCGAGATCGTGGTTGCCCCCCGGGATGCGACAGAGATCTATGTGGTGGGTCGTCAATGGATGTGGAAGCTCCAACATCCAGGTGGCCAACGCGAAATCAACTCCCTTCATATTCCGGTTGGCTCGACCTTCAAGATGATCGTTACGGCCGAAGATGTGATTCACTCGTTTTCGATTCCCGATTTCCGGGTGAAGGTCGATGCGGTGCCAGGCCGCTACAGCCAGATGTGGTTCACGGCGACCAAACCGGGCAAATACCATCTCTATTGTACCGAGTTCTGCGGAACAGAACACAGCCGCATGATCGGCTGGGTTCATGTGATGGAGCGGGAAGACTATTCCAGGTGGCTCAACGAACAGGCCGAGGGCGGGGATGGGCTTCAGGGAAGAAAGCTCTTCACCAAGTTGCAGTGCATCACCTGTCACTCGGATGCCAACAAAGCCCCATTGCTTGAAGAAATTTTCCGCAAAGAGCGTGAAATCGGTTTCATGGATGGCAAACCGGTCGCACCCGGAACCAGGGTTTTGGCCGCAGAGTCCTACCTCCGCGAGTCGATCCGCTACCCCAATGCCAAGATTCACAGGGGCTTCTCCTATCCCTCCATCATGCCGGTCTATGACCGGGATTTGGTAAGCGAGGAGGAACTCCTCCAGTTGATCACCTACATTCGTTCACTCAAGCAAGGGGATACCCCTGCCCGGACCGAGGAAACGCCATCCCCCCAGCCGACAGCGGGCGGGGAAAAGACATTTGCCGCCCCCGGGTCTGGGAACAAGTAAGCCAAAGGAAAAGGGAAGACCAAATGAGCACTATAAACCTTGACCGCGGATTGATCGCCGGAGCGGATGGGGGAACCACCACCGCCCCTGCCAAGGCGCCGCTCAATTATTTGAACTGCGAATCCACCGTTGCCTCATGGCTTCTGACCCTGGATCACAAGCGCATCGGATTGTTGTACCTCGTGGGCATCACGGCGATGTTCATCCTGGGAGGCACCTTTGCCAGCCTCATCCGGTTCGAGCTCCTGACCCCCAAGGGTGATGTGCTTTCCGGGGACAGCTACAACAAGACATTCACCGCCCATGGCGTGGTGATGATCTTTTTGTTCCTGATTCCAAGTATCCCGGCGGTCCTTGGCAACTTCCTTTTGCCTATCATGATCGGCACCAAGGATGTGGCTTTTCCCCGACTCAACCTGATGAGTTTTTACCTGTATGTGGGCGGAGGAATCTTCCTTTCCCTGGCCCTTTTGTTCGGCGGTGTCGATACGGGTTGGACCTTTTACACCCCTCTTAGTTCCTCCTATGCCAATGGCAATGTGATGGCCGCCGCCCTTGGGGTATTCATCATTGGCTTCTCCTCGATCCTGACGGGCCTCAACTTCATTGTGACCATCCACCGGATGCGGGCGCCGGGGATGACCTGGTTTCGGATGCCCCTCTTTGTTTGGGCCATGTACGCCACCAGCCTCGTTCAGGTTTTGGGAACGCCGGTGGTCGCCATTACCGTCTCCCTGCTTGGTTTCGAGCGCATTCTTGGAGTGGGTATTTTTGATCCCAGATTGGGAGGTGACCCGATCCTGTTCCAGCATATGTTCTGGTTCTATTCCCATCCGGCGGTGTACATCATGATCATCCCATCGCTTGGAGTTGCCAGCGAACTGGTGACCACCTTCAGCCGCAAGGGGATCTTCGGTTACGAAATCATCGCCTGTTCGAGCATTGCCATTGCGATCTTCGGGTTCATCGTCTGGGCCCACCACATGTTCACCTCGGGCATTTCCCCTTATGCCGCCATGGTCTTTTCGTTTTTGACTTTTTCGGTTGCCATTCCCTCGGGCATCAAGGTCTTCTCCTGGTTGGCCACCATGTTCAAGGGATCGATCAGCTATGCCTCGCCGATGATGTTCTTTTTCGGTTTCATCGGCCTCTTTACCATCGGTGGTATGACCGGGTTGTTCCTTTCGACCCTTGGAACCGACATTCACCTGCACGATACCTACTTTGTTGTGGCCCATTTCCATTACATCATGGTGGGTGGGGCCATCATGGGCTACATGGGTGGCATGCATTACTGGTGGCCAAAGATCACCGGAAAGATGTATTCCGAACTTTGGTCCAAGGTTTCCGCGGCCCTGATATTTGTGGGCTTCAACTTCACCTTTTTCCCCCAGTTTTTCCTTGGCTACCTCGGTATGCCCCGCCGCTACCACGAGTATCCTGAAGAACTTCAGGTTTTGAATGTCCTTAGCACCGTGGGTGCTTCGGTACTGGCGTTGGGTTATATCCTCCCCTTGTTGTACCTTCCGGGATCCCTTTTCTTTGGGGCCAAGGCGCCCAAAAATCCATGGGGGGCAAGCACCCTGGAATGGACCGAGTGCGAATCGCCTCCCCATCCCCACAACTTTGAAAGCAATCCTCCCATCCCCGATCATGTTTACGACTACTCCCAACTGAGCAAGGAGGCTGTTCGTGTCAGCCACTAACACCCATAAGGACACTACCCAAGGGCACGATACGCACGGGCACCATCCTGCCCTGGCGCATCATTTCGTGAGCTTGGAACAACAACACGAGGCCAATATCCTCGGCATGTGGGTGTTTCTCGTGACCGAAGTGCTGTTCTTCGGCGGTATGTTCACGGCCTACGCCGTTTATCGCTTCAAGTTCAACACCATGTTCCAGGAGGCCAGCAACCAACTTGACATCACTTTGGGTTGCCTCAATACCGTCGTTCTCATCCTTTCCAGCCTGACGATGGCGATGGCGGTTCGCAGTGCCCAGATGGGCAAAGCCAAGCCGATCCTGGGTTACCTTGCTGCCACGGCCGTTTTGGGCTTTGCATTCCTTGGTGTCAAATATTTCGAGTGGAAACACGATTTTGAGGTCCACCTGATTCCGAGGGCCGACTTCTGCTGGGACTATGCCAAGGAACGGCGTGTCGAAGCCGACCACCACGAAAAAGGCAAACCATTCGTTACCAAAGTTTTGGGCAAGTTTATTGGCCACCACGAAGAGCATGCTCCCCCTACGACGGATCGCATTCTTGCCGACAAAAAGAACCCCGAGTCCCAACAGGCACGCATGTTTTTTGTGCTCTACTTTGCGATGACAGGGGTCCATGCCATCCACATGTTGGTCGGATTTGGCCTGATCGCCGCGGTGGCGTTCTGGGCTTCCAAAGGAACTTACGGACCGGATTATTACACGCCTGTCGAAGTGCTTGGCCTTTATTGGCACTTTGTTGACATCGTGTGGATCTTTCTCTTTCCGCTCCTTTACCTCCTGGGCGCCCACCTTGGCGCCGGACACTAACCCTCCAGGAAGAAAGCATCATGTCCACGCACAACACCGGCCACGCCCCCCACGAACCCGCCAAATTGGTGGTCTACATTACCACCTTTAGTGCCTTGATGGTTCTCACCGTTCTTACCATCTGGGCGGGAATGCAAGACTTTGGCGGGCTCAATACCCCCATTGCCCTGGGCATTGCCGTGTTCAAGGCGGTCCTTGTGATCCTCTTTTTCATGCATGCACTTCATAGCAGCCCGCTGACCAAACTCACCATTTTCGCCTCGTTGTATTTCCTGGCGATTTTGATGATTTTTGTCATCACCGACTACATGACCCGGAGTTGGACAGGGATGTAATCCCAAGGCTCAAACCACGAAAAGCAAAACGCACCGGGCCTCCCTGGTGCGTTCTGCTTTTTGGTCTCAGGTTGCCGGGCCAGCAATCCTTTGGGTCCGGCCCTTGCCTCCGGAAATTGGCTTGCAAACCCAAGTTACGCAGGTCGGATCATGAAAACCTGGTTTTTCCCGGGAAAAAGTCAAATCAGCCATAAAAAGTCGGGACTACAAATCCCTTTCAGGGATTAA